>NZ_JAAYFP010000106.1:0-4100 GCF_012728195.1 Candidatus Sordicultor fermentans | reverse complement strand
TGAGCCACAGCTCTTTTTACCGATCGTAAATACCTATCTACTCTTTCTCTGGAATGACGCAGTACATACCATCTTTCTAGAAAAATAGCCAGAGAAATTATAGAACAGAGAATAATGGGATACATAACGTATCCGCCTTTAATTATCAAAGAAAAAATTTGCATAGTTAGAAAACCTCTATCCTCCTTTTCATCTGGTCAGCACATCCCATCTTTCCTGAGCCCTGGACACCCACTGGTCTTCTTGCCCGGTCTCAATAACAGCCCGGTAAACTTCTTTTGCTTCCTCCAACCTATCCAGATATTCTAAACAAACTCCCCACCAGTAACCAGCTGCAGTTTGATACTCACTCTGTCCTGCTTGAAACAAACGCTCGAAATAAGGAAAGGCCCGGGCAAAATCCTCCTTCCCTAAATATGCATTACCTAATCTATACCAGGTATAAAGTTTCCGCTGAGGGTCACTGCTCCACTCCATTTCTTTTAAAATTGTTATCGCTTCATCTAACTCTCCTTGAAACAAATAAAGGTCGGCTAAAAGAGAGGAAAGCTCCTCTCTGTATTTTCCCCCTGGAAATTCCGTCTGGTAAGATTTTATGGATTCTTCAGCTTTCTCCAGGTCGTCAGAATAATAAAAAGCCCAGGAAGCAAGATAAAGAACTCTCTCCCTTTGGGGATCCTGAGGGAAAGTAATCAAAAATTTCTCTGCTTCTTTCCCGCACTCATTATAATCCTTTAGAAGAAACAGCTCTTCCACCAAAAGCGAAATTACAGAAGAAGAAAGGTCAGGGTCGTCCTGCAAACTTCTCAAAATAGGTATGCTTTCTTCATAGTTACCCGAGTAATAATAAGCTAAAGCCGCTCGAAAACGTACTGATGAGTCATCTTTATTTTTCATCTGAGAATAGGCTTCTACTACTTTATCCCATCTCTCCAGCTTATAAGCAGAATTAAAGAGGTAAAAGAGAGCCTCTTCCTTAAAGCTTTCCTCAGGGGATGCGAGAGCCCGAGAAAGGAGGTTAAAAGCCTGAGAGAAATCTCCCAGCTGATAACAACACTTTCCCTCCAGAAAGTCGATCATTGATTTGCTAATTAAAGGACTTTCCTCTTCCCTGAGAACTTTGAGGCGAGAAAGAGCCGAATGGTAATCTCCTCTCTCCATCAGGTCCAATATTTCCTGTGCTTCCTCTTTCTCAGGGCTCGCTAATATCTCTTCTGGATCTTTACCCGCCCGAGCGAGGACGTTTTTGGCTTCTTCTTCTTCTCCTAAGTTAGTGTAAGCCAGGGCTAAAAGTAAATAATATTCTTCCTCCAACTTGCCGCTTTCTTTTTCCAAACGTAGAATTTCCTCTTTAACCTCTCTCCATTCTTCTTTTTGAGCGTGTAACTTAATGCTAAAAGGCAAGAAATCTTTCTTGAACTTATTTTGTAGTTCTCCTTCCCATCCTCTTATGAGCTCCTGAGCCTTATCAGGATTACCAGTTTCCAGGTAAGAAGAAGCTAACTTAAACCGAGCCTCTAAAGAAAACTTACCTTGAGGATAACGGGAAAGGTAGTCCTCAAAAGAAGAAATGGCTTTCTTCCAATCTTTTTCTCGATAATAAGCATCAGCAGTTAGAAAATCTCCTTCTTCTCCCTCCAGTTGAGAAAAGTATTTTTGAGCTTCCCCTTCTTTCCCCAGATTTCGATAAGTATAGCCCAGCATCTCTATGGTAGAAGAGCGAAAGGAACTCTGGGGATAAAGGCGGAGGAATTCTTCCAGGAATTTTTGAGCATTTCCCCAGTCTTTAGCCTGATAAAAACTGGAAGCATACCAAAACTGAGCTCGCTCCAGGAAAGGACTCTGGGGAAAACGAACCAGAAATTGCTGGAAGCTACGTTGAGCCTCCTCATATTTTCCTTCTCTCACCAGAGCTTCCATCCTCATTACTTCTGCCTCTTCTATGAACTCACCATAAGGATAATTAACTACCAGCTCGTTCAAGAGGGAAAGAGACTCTTCCCAATTTTCTAAGTGAAAACTGGCTACCGCAGCTCCCCATAGAGCTAAACCCCGGGTTTCTCCTTCTAATCCTTCGAGAGCCTGAACATAATGTTCTCCAGATTTAGCCCAATTTCCTTTCTCTCCATAGAGCTCTCCCAATAAAAGATGAGCATCAGCTAAAAAAGGATCTTCTTTTATCGCTTTTTCCAGTGTTTGAAGAGCTTTTTCTTTTTCTCCCCAGGAGAACAGCTCATAACCCACTTGATAATATTGCCAAGCCTTCTCCTCTGCGTCTTCTAAAAGCTTAGCGCTTTCTTCTCTTTCTCTTACATATTCTTCGGTTTTTCCCAGGCGATAATAACAGCGGGCCAAATAATCATGAGCATCAGGAAACACAGGATTAACTTTTAGTGCCTGACGAAATAGTCCTGCTGCTTCCTCATATAGACCCTTCTCGTAAAGCTCATAACCCTGGCGAAAATAATTTAGCGCTTCTCTACCATATTTTACTTCCTGCTGTGTTTTATCTAAGAACCGGCGAGCCTGGCTATGGAAGGGGTCAATTTCTAAAACCTTTTCCCAGGCTTTTTCTGCCTCTTTTGACTTTCCGGCGTCATAGAGAGTTCTTCCCAGCCAGTAGTAAGCTTCTTTCATTTCCGGGTTTAGATGAATAGCTTCTCGTAGATACTGTTCTGCTTTTTCCAGGTTTCCAGCAGCAAAAGATTGGTAACCAGCTACATAGGCTTCATAAGCTGACTTACCGTAGACTTTAGCTTTCCCTGCCAATTGGGCAAAATATTCAGCCTCTTTAAGGGAGGGATCCAACTCAAAAGCTTGAGAATAAAGTCTTTCTGCCTCCTCTATATTGCCATCTTCATATTCAATTCTCGCCCACAACAGATAAGGTTCAGCCCATTGAGGGCTGATTGCTACTGCTTTTTGTAAACTTTCTCGAGCTAAATTTAAATTCTTCTGATAGAAATAGGAATAAGCTAAGCGAAGATAAGTTTGGGAAATTTGTCGGTTGTCAACCTCCTCTCCTCTCTCCTCGAGCTTTTGCAAATATAGATCCCAGGTTTCCACCTCCTTAGCCCACCAGCTCGTTTTTCTATACATATAGGCAAGATAACTATAAGCATCTAAATACTCAGGCTCTTTTTCTATGGTTTCTTCTGCTAAAGAAAAAGCTTCTTTCCATAGAGGCTTATCCGGATACTGTGCCTCTCCATAAGTAGCAAGGGCCTCATCCATCTTTTGCACTCCCCGGTAGAGAGGTAAAAGGTTATCTATCGCGAAAGGGGGAAGATAAATCGGTGCTCTGTAATCCAAACCCATAAAGTATAAAGACTCTCCCACTATATATTCAACGAGGTCTGGTAATCTATCGATATCAAATATTTCACTGGGTATATCCAGATAATCACCACTTTCTATCTCGAAAATACGAGCGCTTACCAAAATTCTCTCTCTACCTGCCATCAGACGATAACGAAAAGAACCGGTCAAAAGATAAGAACACCCAATCCTTTCCCCTATAATTTTAGCAGTAGAAGGCATCAAAACATCAGACCAGGAAATCCGTGCTTCTCTCACTATCTCATCAGCAAGCAGCGAGTCGCATATTTCTACCCCACCTTCACCTTCCAAACCCATTTTTATGATATCTCGCAAAAAATAGCCCCAATAAGCATCTTCTCTATCTTTTCCCACCAAAGGTAAGACAGCTACTTTTACTCTCTCTTGCGCTTCAACTATCCCAGAAAAGAAAGAAACAAACAGCAAAAGGAAAAGAAGAAATATTTTTATTCTATCAATGCTAGGAATAGCTTTCTTCTTCTGAGACCGAAATCGGAACATTCTCCTCTTCTCCTTCCCGCAGATTTTCACTTCCACTTCCTAAAGGTAAAGTATTATGAGAGTTGGCGCTTTCTTCCAGCGCTTCTACCACTTCAGTACAGGCTCTATCGATATCACTTATGATTTTATCAGCTAAATTAGAGAGATAATGATGAGCAAGAACAGTAGGAATAGCCACAATCAATCCTGCAGCGGTGGTAATCAAAGCCTCCGATATTCCCCCGGCCATCTCCGCTGGTTTACCAACTCCCACTACTGAT
>NZ_JAAYFP010000105.1:0-2674 GCF_012728195.1 Candidatus Sordicultor fermentans | reverse complement strand
CAGGAAGGTAATCGGCAAAATACTCCAACACTCCAGGCCAGCGCAAAGTCAAACCTCCTTTACCAAAACAGATTTTCATTAGCATACCACAACTATTCTTCTGAATCATCAGTTTTCAATACTAAATTTAAAAAGTAAAGGGGTTTTAAACCCCTTATGGCATCTCTCTACTCAGTGCTCTCTAATCTGTATTTGGTGCTGGGTGTTTAACTAACTCAGAATGTTCAATATAGTCACAGTCTTTAGGAGAATACTGGGAGAAAGGAGAAGGACCCCGAGAATGGATAACTGAATTCCCGAGGCCCCCCAAAAGGTACGATTATTGTATCACACTACACCAGTAAATGGGATAGCATATTGCCCGGGACTTAGTGAAAGAATTTCAAAAGCCTTCCTCTAACAAGCCTCACAAGACTTCTCTGCTCCCAGATATAGTACCTGTTGAGGTCGGCTACCGTAGCGATAAACAGTAATCCCTTTGCACTTTAGCTCATGAGCCAGAAGATATGCTTCTTCCACATCTTGAGGAGTAGCACTTTCCGGGAGATTGATGGTTTTAGAAACGGCGTTATCCACATATTTCTGAAAAGCGGCCTGCATCCGAATGTGGAAGGAAGGAGGAATTTCTAAAGCAGTAATAAAGAGACGGTGAAGCTCCTCCGGAACATCAACTCCTTCCAGGTTCCCTTTTTCCAAAATTACCTTCCAGATTTCTTCCGGAATTTGATAACTTTTCAATTTTTCTTCTAAAAGAGGATTAACCTCCAGGAGTTCTGTATTATCCAGAACATAGCGGCGAAAAGCCAAAGCAAAAAAGGGCTCTATACCACTGGATACAGAAGCAATCAAACTTATACTTCCGGTGGGGGCAATAGAGGTAAGAGTGGCATTGCGAAGGGGTAAATTCTTGTCTTTCCAGATACTTTCAGGATAATTGGGAAAAGTGCCTCGCTCCTCGGCCAGCTCTTGAGAAGCACACCGAGCTTGCAAAGAAATAAAGTTCATCACTTCTTCAGCAATTTTTAAGGCTTCCTCACTATAATAGGAAACTCCGATTTTAGCTAACATATCAGCAAAACCCATCACTCCTAAGCCTATTTTCCGGTTTCCCTCTACCATTTTTTGTACTTGAGGAAGGGGATAGCGATTAGCATCGATAACATTATCCAGAAAATGTACCGCCCTTTTAACTGTTTCTTTTATTCTCTGGTAGTCAATTTTCCCTCCTTCTACCATCCGAGCTAAGTTGATAGAACCCAGATTACAGGATTCATAAGGTAAAAGAGGGACTTCCCCACAAGGATTAGTGGCTTCAATTATACCCTGGGAAGGGGTAGGATTATGGCGATTTATTTCATCTAAAAATATAAGACCTGGCTCTCCACTTCTCCAGGCGTTCTGGGCCAGCATCTTAAAAAGTTCCCGAGCGTTTATTTTCTCCCATACTTTTCCGTCCTTGGGGTTACAGAGTTCCAGCTCTTCCCCTTTCCGCACTTTTTCCATTTCTTCATCAGTTATGGCCACAGAAAGATTGAAATTTTCCAGAAAGCCAGTTTTTTCTTTGGCATGGATAAATTCTCGAATATCAGGATGATTAAAGCGCAAAATACCCATATTAGCTCCCCGGCGTTTTCCACCCTGTTTCACTACTTCGGTAGCGGTATCAAAAATTCGCATAAAAGAAACCGGACCCGAGGCTCTGCCACCGGTTGTGGAAACCCGATCCCCTCGAGGGCGAAGATGAGTAAAAGTGAAGCCAGTACCTCCCCCTGATTTATGGATGAGAGCCATCTCCCGGAGGGCATCAAATATGGATTCTATGGAATCTTCTACTGGTAAAACAAAGCAAGCCGAAAGCTGCCCCAGAGGAGTTCCGGCATTCATCAAAGTAGGGGAATTGGGCAAAAAGTAGAGAGAGGTCAGCATTTCGTAGAATTCAGAGTAAGCTTTATCTACATCCTTCCCGTAGCGAGCGTCCACCTCAGCTACAGCTCTGGCTACTCGCTTCATCATCTTGCGAGGAGTCTCTATTATTCTTCCCTCTTCATCCCTCAAGAGGTAGCGCTCCTGTAACACTTGCACAGCATTTAGAGAAAGTTTAAGGTCGTCTTTCACTCCAAAAAGCTTCTGTTTCGCTTCTCGCAGCTCTCTTCTTTTTTCCCGGTAGAGAATATAGGCTCGAGCTACCTCCGGAAACCCCTCCCGCATTAATACCTCTTCTACAGTATCCTGGATTTCTTCTACCTCAGGTATAGATGATTTGACCCGCTCCGGTAAAAGTTTTAAAACTTCGCCAGTGAGTTTTTCTGCCTCTTCTTCGCTTTCCTTCCCACAAGCAGCAAGAGCTTTGTAAATGGCTTTAGTAATTTTCGCTGGAGAGAAATCTTCTAATTCTCCATTTCTTTTTCTCACCTTTTCCCAGGACAAAGCTATCCCTCCTCAATTATAAACTTTTTGCACCCACTCCCAGAGCTCCTCCGGAGAGTGGAATACCCATTCTACCTCTTTTTCTTCTTCCTCTTCTCGAGGGAGAGAGTCCCAGAGAGTAAGAGCAAAGCGCACTCCTGCACTTTTCGCGGCTTCTGCATCCAAAGGAGAATCTCCCAGATATAGAGCCTCCTCCGGCTTAATCAGCAAAGTCTCCAGAATTTTTATCACCCCATCAGGATAAGGT
>NZ_JAAYFP010000104.1:0-4647 GCF_012728195.1 Candidatus Sordicultor fermentans | reverse complement strand
TGATAGAAGCTTATCTGGGAGGTCAGGCGTTTGGTGGTGCGATAGCGAATGTGCTTTTCGGACGTGCTAACCCCTGTGGTAAGCTGGCTGAAACCTTCCCTAAAACATTATCCCATAACCCCTCACACCTGAATTTTCCAGGCGAAGGTGATAGGGTGGAATATAGAGAAGGTCTGTTTGTGGGTTACAGGTATTATGATGCCAAGAAGATAGAGCCACTATTTCCTTTTGGCTATGGATTGAGCTATACCACTTTTGAATACACAGATATCTCAGCAGACAAAAAAGAGATTAATGAGAGAGATACAGTTACAGTGAAGGCCAAAGTGAAGAATACAGGGAATATGACCGGTAAAGAAATAGTGCAGCTTTACGTTAGAGATATAGAACACAGCGTCATAAGGCCAGAAAAAGAGCTTAAAGAATTCTGCAAAGTGGAACTTGCTCCCGGGCAGGAGGCAACTGTTGAGTTTGTACTGGATAAAAGGGCTTTTGCTTATTACAATGCCGATATTAAAGATTGGCATGTAGAAAGTGGAGATTTTGAAATACTGATAGGCAGTTCCTCTAAGGATATAGTATTAAGAGAAACGATAAAAGTGAATTCCACTGTACGGATAAAGAGACAGTTTACCAGGAATTCACTTTTAGGCGATATAATGGCTGACCCGGCTGCTTTTCAGGTAATGAAAGAATTAGCTACGCAGTTGAATATACCGCTGGGTGTCGAAGACATGGCATCAGATGAGACGATGGCAGCTATTTTAAAATACACGCCGCTCAGAGCACTGGTGGCGTTTTCTGGGGGTGCATTTACTGAAGATATGATGAACATGCTGATTAATAAATTAAACGAGATTGGTTAATTTTTGAGTAGCTCATTCTCTGGAAGTTAAAGGAGATATTGTTGATAATCTGATAAATCGCCGGATATGTTGCTCCATATTATTGGCTGTAAACTGCACTATTTCGGTAAATAGCTGATAGGGGCTCCATACCCGGCACCTCAAGCCATCACTAACCCTCCATAGAGGAGTAATTTTAATACCCGATTAAACCAGAAGATTGAACGCTAATTTTAATTTGAAAATAAGTTAAATTTTTTTATATAAAAACTTGACTTATAGTTAACTCAAGGACTTATACTGGAAATGGTTGCAGCTATCTTGCATTTTTAGAATTATAAAACTGTGATTGGCTGTATTAAATCTATAGAAAGTGAAGATTTAGTAGATGAAATATGTAAAGTCTGGAAGCACCGGCCTGGTTTTGTCCTGGCTCTTGAGTTCTGGTTTTTGTGTACCACAGTGGGAATTGTACCGTGGTTGTTGAACAAGGAATACAGTCGTTCCCATTATAAAAAGAGCTCTTGATTCAGGTATCAATTTTTTCGATGCGGCGAATGTGTATTCAGATGGAACGAGTGAAGAGATTACTGGAAGCACTATAAAAGACTATGCAAAACGGCAGAAATCGTCATTGCTACAGTTTCTGCTGGTGTGTTTGTTATATGGTGGAGTGGAAACTATAATATTGTAGGGAGGAAAAGACATGAAGATTTCAGAAGTGAGCAAGAAATTTGGTGTTTCAGAGCACACTCTCCGTTATTATGAGCGTATTGGGCTGCTTCCGCCCGTGAACCGGGATGAGAAAGGGATTAGAGATTATACAGAAGAAGATTGTGAATGGATTAGTTTCATTAAATGCATGCGGGCAGCCGGTCTTTCTATCAAAACATTGATTGAGTACGTAACCATGTTTCAGGAGGGAGATTCGACAATCAGAGAGAGGAAAAATCTTTTAGTAGAAGAACGCCAACAGCTTGCTGAAAGAATTGAAGAAATGAGACAAACCCTGGAACGCCTGGATAAAAAAATTGAAAGGTATGAAGACAGACTTGTAAAATATGAAGAAAAATTGAAATCTTTCTCCGATTTGGTTGCTTCTAGTGAATGAGTCTCTAATGGTTAAAAAGAAATACTCAATATCATAAAAGCGATGTGCTTTTCATTTAACCATCCTGGTTTTTTTGTTGTCTGGAACCAGTTGGCACCATTATCGGTTTTTATTAACTGGAGCTGAATTTTAATTTTCTCTGAATTTCTTCACCTTTTCTGTATTTTTCACCTTGGCTCGACAAAAATAAAAGGATGGTTTAAGCTGTGTCTGGAATATTGTTTTGTTGCTCTGAGCTGGTTTTGCCGGTATAAGTGCTTTATTCAGAAAAGCAGGTATAGTCCATCTTTATTTAGCCTTTCTCCCGGCTACCCGGGAGAAAGGCAGAGTTTGATGAGGTGAATTTCTCTGGAAGAAGGGGTCATCTTTAACTATAAAAAGATGAAGACCTTTAAACTCTTATACTCAGGATGTTATCTACTATGTTCTATTTGATGAAAAATAGGGGAGGAAATATTATATGAGGCAAATTCTATCGGTTTGTGGTCTCTGTGCAATGAATGCCATTTTTTTGATACAGAATGCCAGGGTTGTTATGCAGTTGAAGGAAAGACTTTCTGGGCAAAGGCATCCTCTCCAGATGCAATCTGTCTTTTATACAAATGCGCAGTCATTGATAACAACTATAATAGTTGTGGGCAGTGTTCTGAACTTCCCTGTAAGAAATTTATCGACTTAAAAGATCCCGAGATTTTCGATGAACAACATTACAAATCTATCGATGAAAGAGCTTCAAGGTTAAAAGATAAGGAAGGCCAAATGAGAAAAAAACAATGGTATGAGACTCTTTTTGAAAACTATGCAGAAAAATACGATAAGGAGTGTTTTACTCAGGGAACGATTGGCGAATGCGATTTTCTTGAAAAAGAATTGAATTTCGACAAGTCGCTCAAAATAATAGATATTGGCTGTGGCACGGGACGACATGCTATAGAGCTCTCAAAACGTGGTTATTCAGTAACAGGTATTGATTTATCTGAATCGATGCTCGCTAGAGCACAAGAAAAAGCTTTGAAAAATAATCTCAAAATAAATTTTCTAAAATGTGATGCCCGTAATTTGCCTTTTAACCAGGAATTTGATGTTGCCATAATGCTTTGCGAGGGGGCATTCCCTCTGATGGAAACAGATGAGATGAATTATGAAATTTTGAAGAATGTTTCCAGAGTATTAAAAAGCAAGGCTAAATTTATATTTACAACACTTAATGGGCTATTTCCGCTCTATCACTCGATAGGCGACTTTCACACCCAAAATGCAAAAGAAGATGACGTGGCATATGACCGTAAACATTTTGACCTGATGACTTTTCGCGATTATAGCATAACCACTGTTATTGACGACCATGGAGTTGTAAAAAAACTGGAATGTAATGAGAGATATTATGTACCGAGTGAAATAACATGGCTACTCAAAACCCTCGGTTTCTCGAAAATTGAGATATTCGGTGCAAAACTCGGAGCGTTTTCGAGAGAAGATAAATTGACTCCGGAAGATTACGAAATGCTGGTGATTGCTGAAAGATGAATTTTGGATTTAGGAGGGAAGTTTTGAAGAAATTATAATAAGAGGGGTGGAAAGCCATTGAAGTATTTTAAAAAGATAGTGGGTGAGCGGTTATATTTATCACCAATAAATATTGAAGATGTAGAGAAGTATACAGAATGGCTAAACGATCTTAATGTTACCATTAATTTATCTTTTTCTCCCTACATTTTTTCACTGGAGAGGGAAAAAGAAGCGTTAGAAAAGCTAAGTAAAGAAGGTTATAATTTTTCCATTGTTAGCTTGAGTAAAGATGAATTGATTGGCAGTTGTGGCTTGTCAGAGGTCAACCACATAAACAGGACGGCTGAGGCAGGAATATTTATTGGTGATAAAAATTACTGGAACAAAGGATACGGAACGGAAGCAATGAATTTATTGCTCGATTATGCGTTTAACTTATTGAATTTAAATAGCGTATTTTTACGGGTCCATTCGTTTAATAAACGAGCAATTAAATGCTATGAAAAATGTGGATTTAAAGAGATTGGCATGAGAAGAGAAGCATATATTGTCGGAAATAAAAAATATGACCACATATATATGGACATATTAGCCAGTGAATTTAATGGTAAGATTCAAAATATTATTGATGAAAGCTGAGATGAGTAGATATACAGATAGACCTGAACCAGAGCCTTATTTTCCTTGCAAGAGGTGCATCTATCCTGTAAATGGCAATAAAGCCGGGGGTCTCCCCCTTTCTTTTTTGTGTCATTCTGGCATACCCCCCCACAAGATAAAAATAGAACCACCTACGGCATGAGATTAAAAGATGTGAAGAACGAAAACCTACTGAGGAAGAAAAGGCATCTTCCTGCCTACGGTGTGAGCAAAGAAGAAAAAGATTAAAAAAAACGTGAGAATGAAAAACTAACTGAGGGAGAAAGCACCCCTCGGTAAAAGCATGGATTCCCACCTCTTCGTCACCCCTGAACGCCTCCACCAGGGGTCCACAGTCTTTTAAACCAAAGAAAAAGCAAAAACTTGGATGCCTGATTAAAGATTTCAGGCATGACAGAAAAGTACTATAAGGGGGCGGCGCCCCCTTATAACCCCCAAAAAAGAGAAAAGAGAAAAGACAAAAGAAAAAGATCATAAATAACACGGATAAAAACCTCCGTGTCCGTCACCCCTGAATGTATT
>NZ_JAAYFP010000012.1:0-2936 GCF_012728195.1 Candidatus Sordicultor fermentans | reverse complement strand
ATATAATGTAGCTTGCTTTTTAAAATGGAGAAGAGAATGTTTTCTTATGTTCTTTCCTATACATATGAATTTGCCCTTAAGTAATTTGGACCCCTCGTAGAACCATTCAGGAATGAGAGACAACGGGATGATAGAGGCTTCAGGAGTGACGACACGGAGGCTTTTCCTCCGGGTTATTTTTGATCTTTCATTTTGTCTTTTTGGTTTTCTCTTTTGGGGGGTTATAAGGGGGCAGCGCCCCTTTATAGTACTTTTTGTCATGCCTGAAATCTTCAATCAGGCATCCATGCTTTTTCTTTTTAGAGCCATAGGGATGTCTCCTTCCATTATTTAGATTCCTCATATAAACATTTAGGAATCCACCCTCTCCGTCATTCCCAAAATTCAGGCGGGAATCCATCCCCTCCGTCATTCCCGAAATCTTTTATCGGGAATCCACTGAGGAAAACGCCTTCCTCATCCTCAGTGGTCTTTTGCATTGTCTGTTTTTTCTTTTAATCTTTTAATCTTTCGCCGTAGGCTGTCTGTTTTCTCTCCCTCAGTAGGTTTTTTGTTTTTTCAAGGGATCATAGGGGATTAGTTCCCCCTATAATCTGCCGCGGGCTACCCGCTCCGAGGGTAAAAAAGAGTTGCTTCCTCAGCCGCTTCTTACAAATACAAAAGGAGAGGATTATAGCAGATTTTGCGGGTGCTATTGGCCACTAAAGCAGCCTGTTCCCCCCCTCTGTCGGGAAAGGAACTGGGAAAGAAAAAAAGGGGTATGATATAATAAACGAAGAAGTTAAATGATGAAAGGAGGAGAAAAAATGAATAAAAATCGTTTTCTCCAGGGAAGAGGAAAGCTGGTTATCCTGGTTCTGCTTGCTCTCCTTCTTGGAGGAAGTACGTTGGCAGGAGCTCAACCTCGAATCTCCATCCGTTTTCAGCTTCTACCCGATGTGTATATTTCCATTCCTCGCTCGCCGCAGATTACTCTATCTATAGATAAAGGAGAAGGGGCAAACTATTATATAGATGACCCTATCACCATTCGCTATCGAGCAAATCGGGACGGTTATGTTAATCTTATAGACTATTTACCCGATGGTGGGGTAAGCATTTTAGTCCGTGATGAATTCATTCGCTCTGGAGAAGAGGGGAGATTTGCAGGGAGGGTATATGGTCCGGCGGGAGTGGAGAGAATAGTGGTTCTTCTCACTCCCGACAAAGTGAGTGAAAGAGACTTGGAGAGCTTTATAAAGTCTCCTCACCAAGCAGATAGAATTTTTGGCACTCGCTATGCCACTAACCGTATCCACTTCCAGGTGCTGGCGCGGATGGAAAGCACAGTTTTGACAATAGAGCCTGACGATTTAACTATGGATCCGGGGACTTCTGTGGTTTTAACTGCTACCCTAAAGGATGTAAGAGGAAGACCCATAACGGGTGAGGAGATTCGCTGGTCGGCGAATGCCGGGCGCTTGAGCGCCTCCCGTACTACCACAGACCTCCGGGGTCAGGGGAGAGTAACTTTCTATGCTCCCTCTCAACCCGATACAGTAACAATAGAAGCCCGTTTCCCGGGAGGAGTAAATTCAGCTTCTGCTTCTGCCCGGGCTACGATTCGGGTAGAAAGAAAGACATATTACACAACTCTCGAGGTAGCTCCTTCGTCTTTTACCATCGATGGAGGAGGGAACATAAAGCTTGTGGCCACCTTAAAAGATGAGAATGGGAAGCCCGTATACGGCCGGACTATTTACTGGGAGGTAACCGAAGGAGACCTGGATAAATACTCTACTCCTACTGATTCTTCCGGTAAGGCTGTAGTTTATTACTATGCTCCGGAAGTGGACGAAGTTACCGATGTGAAAATAACTGCCCAGTTTCGAGGAGTAGGTGGACTGGCTCCGGCTTCTTTTGAGGTCTGGGGGACAATAGAGCCTCTACCGGTTGCTCTTACATCTTCCATCTTTTATCTCGACTTTGGTAGCGGCACTCCCCGGGGTAACATAGATAGGCTGCGCTACTCAGGGGATATCGTTCTGGGTTTCTCCTTGAACGATTTGTATGTTTTAGAAATGAAACCTCGAGAAGCGATAGAGTTTGAGTTTAATCCTGGAGGGTCTCCTCGAGAAGGAGCCATTTTCCTCTGGTTGCAAGGAGAGTCAGGAGGAAAGGCCCGGGTTTCCGTAAACGGAAACCGCTTAGCAACTATCAGCGTAAGTCGGGACTTAATAGCTCCGGGCGGAGAAGAGAAAATTATTATTCCTCGAAATGTACTGGTGCGGGGAATCAACCGCCTGCGAATAGAAGCAGATCCCGGTCGGAACATTCGCGTGCAGAAGGTAATTATTGTTTTTTAGCGCTGTTTGAAGATAGCATCAAATAAGCCCTCTCCCCGAGAGGGCTTATTTTTTTCCTCCTATTATAAAGACCCCTACACCGGGGCATCCTTCCTCAAGCCAGAGTGCTTTTTCTCCAGCGTTATTTTTGATCTTTTTCTTTTTGTCTTTTTGTCTTTTGGAGACTATAGGGGGGCAGCGTTCCTTTATAGTTGATTCACCCTCACCCTCCTTCTCTCATCATGCCTGAGCGCGTTTATCAGGCATCCAGAGATTTTTGTCCTTAAATAATTTGGATTCCTGATAGAACCATTCAGGAATGACCCCCTTTTTTGTCATTCCCGAAATCTTTAATCGGGAATCCAAGTTTCTTCTTCTTTGATTTTTCAATACCATGGACCCCGGCTTGAAGATTGCCGGGGTGACGAACAGGGGGTGATAGAGACATTCAGGGGCAGGCTAAAAACGACTCGAAAGTCGCCGGGGTGACGAACTTGAGGAAAACCTCACCTTAACCCCCTCCCCGCAAGGGAGAGGAAAAAAGTTCAGGAATGACCCCCTTTTTTGTCATTCCCGAAATCTTTAATCGGGAATCCAAGTTTCTTCTTCTTT
>NZ_JAAYFP010000103.1:0-13810 GCF_012728195.1 Candidatus Sordicultor fermentans | reverse complement strand
GCTGCTACCATTTCCTGCTGAATTAACCAGCGCAGGGCTACTTGATTAGCCGTTTTACCATATTTTTTGCCTATTTCCTGCAACAACAAATCGCCACTCAACCTTCTCCTTGCTAAAGGAGAATAAGCAGTAAGGATGACCTTGTTTTTCTGACAATAGCTCAAAAGCTCTTTTTGAGAATAATAGGGATGAAATTCCACCTGGTCAGTGAGAACAGGATAAGGAGAAATCTGTCGAGCCTTTTCTAAAAGAGGAATATCAAAATTACTGACTCCAATATATCTGGTTTTTCCTGCTTCCTTTACCTCAATCATGGCGCTCATAGTTTCTTCTAAGGGAACATCTTCGCTGGGCCAGTGAATAAGATAGAGGTCTACATAGTCAGTTTTTAACTTTCGTAAACTTTCTTCCAGAGTCTGGATAACTTCAGAATAACGCAAGTGAGTATACCAAACTTTAGTGGTGAGGAAAATTTCTTCCCGGGGAACTGAAGAATTCTGCAGCGCTCTTCCTATCTCTTCTTCGTTAGCATAAGACTGAGCAGTATCAATATGACGATATCCCAGATTAAGAGCGCTTAACACTGCTCTCTCGCAAGTTTCTCCTCGCAAATCCCAGGTTCCTAAACCGATAACCGGAACTCGAGCTCCATATAAGTCTATATACTGCATTCCTCTACCTCCTCATTTTTTTTAATTTTACCATGTAAATACTACTTTCCCATCATCCTTTTACTACTCCAGCAGTCAGTCCTTTACAATTCCTCTTTGAAAAATGATTACCATTGTTATCAACAGCAAGGCAGCCAAAGTGTAACTGCCAAAATTCGGTCTCAGGGAATTGCATATCAGGAAGCTCCGATAACTCAAGTAAAACTCTAAGATAGAAATACAATGTAAATATGGATGCAATTGCCTCTTCTTGCTATCTCACTATATCACAGCTACTAATCCCCAAGTCAGCAATCCAAGTACCATATTTATAAACTTATACCCCCAAATTTTTCAGAAAGCTTCTTCTTCCACTATTTTAATGGCAGAGAAAACTTCGGTTGCGGTTCTTCTCAAAAATATAATCCTTTAGTTATCAAAGCTTCCAGCATAAAAGCATATATTGCTATTTCTTTCGTTCATATATTTCCATTACAATACCTTAAACACTGGCTTACCATTGGGAACGGAAGAGATATTGAAAAACAGGAAGAATTGACAAATTTAGCAAGAGTAGAGTGCATAAGCTAATCCCGCCACCTACGGTGAAACCAATTCCATTGTTCAGGATAGCGGAGAATGAACTCTCCTAAAATCTGGTTACAGAGAGCCGTCCCTCGAACAATATTTTCTTGATAAGAAGCAGTGAGAGGCCAGTCTAAGGGGGGAAGAAAGGTAATTTGATGTTTCATCTCTTCTCCTTGGCGGACAATAAAAGCCGGAATAATTGGACTTCCCAATCGAAGATGGAAAACAGCCGGAGTAGCAGGAGAGAGCGTCTTTTGGCCTAAAAAATCGCAAGTTACTCCTTTTAGTGCGTATTGATCGGCCAATACTCCCAGTATTTTGCCCTCTTGCAGGAGTGAGCGAACTGGAAGCAGGTTGGTTCGTTCTACCATCTCCAATTTCATAACGGATCTCAACTCTTCCATAAATCGCCGAATAGCCGGAACCGAAGGGGAACGAACAAGAGTAGCAGTAGGATAACCTTGACTACCCAACCAGGCTCCCAAAACCTCCCAGTTTCCTAAATGAGCAGTCAACAAAATTACTCCCCGCCCTTGAGATAGAGCTTTTTTCAGAAATTCCTCTCCTTCTACTTTTTCCACCAGATCCTCCAGCACTCGCTCTCCTTTCTTTTTCAATAGTACCACTTCCATAAAAGATAGGGCAAAGTGGTGAAACACTTGCTGGATATGGCGATTAACCACTTTTCCATCTTTCTCTCCCATAATATTCATCCACTGGGTTTTAGCCAGCTGAGGATCGAAAAAAGGTAAATGATAGATTAAGTCTCCCAAGGAAAAGGCAAGTCTTTTGAGGGCAACAGGAGGAAAAATTAAAACTAAACCCTCCAAAATTTTCAGGAGAGAAGGAACAACCACTCTTTCTAACAACCATTTTCCCAGATAAGAAACTTTCCATTTTCTTTTTTGGTTAGGCATTCCTACTTTGTTCCCAATCTTTGGTTATTATATCTACTACCTTTTCAGTTATTCGACCAGCTTGAGCAAAATAGTGATGAGCTTCCATTTGGGCGTTTTTTCTCCATTCGGTATCAGTAATCCCCTGATACCAGGCATAAGCCAATTCTTCTGAGTTATGTACTACCCGAGACAGTCCCTTAGATTTTAAAACCGAAGCAACTTCCTGAAATGATGCCACGTAGGGACCGTAACAAACTGGTATTTCCCAGATAGCCGGCTCCAAGATATTGTGACCTCGCATATTTTTACAAAGGCTACCCCCCACAAAGGCAACTTGAGATAAACCATAAAAATCAAAAAGCACCCCCATCTGATCAATTATCAGCACCTCCCACTCCTCATCTGCTGGTAACTTAGAAAGAGAGGTTACTGCAAAATTCTTCTCTTTAAAAAGCTGAACTAATTGCGAACAACAATCTAAGTGGCGAGGAGCTATAATAATTTTAACTTGAGGTACCATTTTTCGTACCTTATCAAATGCTTCCAGTATGAGTTCTTCTTCTTCTTTATGAATGCTCCCTGCTACTATCACCGGGAGATCTGCTGCCAAACCCAGGTTTTGAGCCAAACGCTCAGGCTGTGACTTCTTCTTCCGCTCATAAAGAGCATCAGTCTTGATATTTCCCAAAAGTAAAACTTTGTCCTCCGGTAAACCAAATTTCAAAACCCGTTCGTAGCTTAATTGATCAGCCATAAACAGAGTATCAAAGCTAAGTAAAACGTTTCGCCAGTAATTTTTGATTTTCTGTGTCCAATAGAAAGTTTGTTGAGAAACCCGGCCGCTTACCAAATAACATTTTATCCCTTTTCTTTTTGCTGAAAAAAGAAAGTTGGGCCAAAGCTCCGCTTCCATAGTGATAAATATATCAGGTTGAATAAAGTCTAAAAAGCGGGAGACCACCCAGGAAAGATCAAGCGGATAGGAAATAAACTCATTCACCAAAGGAGCAAGTATTTCCTGAGCCATTCTTTTCCCATCAGGGTTCGCGGCTGAACACACTATATAAGAGTGAGGGTATCGCTCTCGCAGACAAGAGCAAAGAGACAAGGCCGCCCCAATTTCTCCAGCACTGGCTCCATGAATCCAGATTTTGGGTCGCTGGTTACTTTGTTTAATCTTACTGCTCGAGTAAAGAGAGGCCGGTGAAAAAGCATAAAACCTACTAATATAAGGGTAGAAAACAGCCGCAATCAACCCCAAAAGAAAGATATAAAAGTTATGAAGTACTTGGTAAAACCAGGGTAATTTTAACTGTTCCTGGTCAGAACTCATTTTCTTTTTTCTTGGCCAAATATCTATCATAGTCCTCGCGGTTGCTAATATCCCAGCTTTCACCCGTCATCAAAAACACACTTGATTCTTTTCCCTTGTTTCAGCGCTTGGAGCTGTTCTAAAGATTCACTTTTCTCAAGTGTAGTGGGACTCCAGGAAGCAAATTGAAATAAAAAAATCTCTCCAAAAGGTATAAACATCTATATGCTTAAACCAAGGACTCTGGTTTGAGCGAGAATAAGGAATAGGGGAACGGTTAAAATAGAGAGCATTCAAATCCTGGTCACAAACTACTTTAACCACATTAGGGTTATTAAAAGCCTCCTCATCCTGGAGCAATTGAATAGGGGTAGCCATGGAAGCCAAAGAATCATGCTCCAAAGATAGAATTAAGTCATCCAATGCTGAAGGAGAAAACTCCACCTGATCTTCCTGAACGTTTATTACTAAATCATATTCCGGATACATTTTAGCTACTTCGGCTACTCGGTCAGTTCCACATTCACAAGTAGATGAGGTCATTTGTGCCACTCCCCCGAAAGACTCCACTGCTTGAAGAATATCAGGGTGGTCGGTAGCCACTATCACTTTATACACCTACCGCTTTTTTGAACTTGTTGCATTACTTTAACCACCATCGGAACCCCATCTATAGGTAGTAAGGTTTTGCCTGAAAGGCGGCTAGATTGGTAACGAGCCGAAATAACCACTATCGATTTGAAACAATCACCTTTATTCAATGTTTTTTCGATAGAAATAGAACAAATTTTTGCCAATCCCTTGCTTCTCATAAAATAAAACCGGCCTTTTACATCCACTTGAGAAAAGTGCCCAGTTTTTATTTAATCTCTCTGAAAACAATTTGTCAAGCATACGAGGGCTTTATAACAAATTGTGTGGAAAAATATCTAGACTTCTTTCTACCCTTTTATGGCTCCTGCTGTAAGCCCGGCAATAATTCGCCGCTGGAAGATTAAGACCAACACAACTATCGGTATGGTTACCACCACAGCAGCAGCCATGATTTCTCCAAATGGCTCCTGACGGGCAACCAACGCTGGAAAGAGAGCAATAGCCACCGGAACAGTTCTAGAAGCCGGTTCAATTGCGGTAAAAGTTAGAGCAAACAAGTATTCATTCCAAGCTGCTATAAAAGCCAAAAGACCGGCTGTTACCAGAGCTGGCGCGGTCAGGGGCAAGAGAATTAATCGGAAAGCCTGAAAAGGGGTCGCGCCATCTACCTGAGCTGCTTGCATGAGTTCTATAGGAAGCTCCCGGAAAAAAGAGGTAAGCACCCACACAGTAAACGGAAGAGTAAAAATCAGATAGGATAAAATCATCCCCGGAATAGCAGTGAGGCCCAAGCCGGTAATTACTGCATATAGCCCAGGTAAAATGGTAACCTGAGGAAACATGGTCATAGAAAGAACTATATAGAGTGCTGAGGATTTCCCTCTAAAGCGGAGCTTTCCGAGAGCAAAAGCAGCAAATGAACCTATGGCTAAAGACAAAAGGGTAGTAGCACCGGCTACGATAGCGCTGTTGCGCAAACCCCGGATAAACTGGTCACTTTGAAACACTGCTCGGTAATTATCCAGAGTGGGAGAAAACTCCTTCGTTACCGGGTCACGGGGAATAAATGTAGTTGGAGTCATCATCAGTTGATTCTCGTTTTTCAACGAAGAATTCACTGCCCAGTAAAAAGGAAACAATAGGTACAGCATAATAAGCCCGACGATTATCCAAAAAACAACTCGGTTAACTAATTTAGTCATAGATTTACTCAATCTGTCTCCACCCCCAGCATCCGGATGTACAGCACAGCAAAAATAAAAATGAAGATGAATATAATTACCCCGATCGCGGAAGCCTTTCCCATCGCTCGGTTTCCAATTAACTGATAGTAATTATAGCTGGCCATCGAATAGCGACTCTGAGCTAACATCACCTGGAATACATCAAACACTCGTAAAGCGTCAAGGGTGCGGAACACCAGAGCTACCGCCATAGTGGGCCTCAAAAGCGGCATGGTGATGGAAATGAACTGACGCATAGGACCTGCCCCATCCACTCGGGCAGCTTCATACAGCTCGTCAGGAATCAGCTGTAACCCAGCTAAAAGAAGCAAAGCCATGAAGGGAGTGGTTTTCCATACGTCCACCATAATGATCGATGGAAGTTGCCATTCTGGTTGAGTAAGAAAGGCAATGTTCCCATCTCCTAATCCTAACATCTGAAAAATCACATTAATTACACCTACCCGAGTGGGAGCAAGCATCCACTGCCACATCCGGGCTGAAACAACGGTAATCACCGCCCAGGGAACCAGCATTGCTGCCCGTATCACACCTCGTCCTTTAAAAGGACTATTTACAACCAGTGCAATACCCAGTCCCAGAATGGTTTCCAGAAGAACTGATACTACAGTGAAGACCAGAGTATCCCGTACCGCTTTGATAAAATCAGGATCAGTAGCCCCCAGAACATAGCGTTTGCCAAAGAGCGAAAACTGGGTTACTTCCCGGTATCGACGTGGCTCTCGGGGAAGAACGCGCAGTGGACGTTCATACAGTGGTCCTCCAGTTTTCGGATCTACAACCTGAAGACCAGTTTCTTCATCAATTAAGGGGGGAAGTTCACGGATGGTCATACCCAGTAGCTGAGTATAATTATTTAATCCCACGTAATTTGGCTCACGTGGGCTAGCAAAGGTACGGTCGGTAAAACTGGTCACAAAAACCAGCCCCAGGGGGTATAGAGCAACCACGATCAATACCACAAAAGTGGGTAACAATAAAAGGTATGCCAGTCTTTGTTCCCACTGTAGCAATTTTGAGCTGGCATTTTTTTTAAACATCATAGCTTTCTCCGGTTACCAGCAAGGCCTTTAGCCTGGTTTTATGAAAAACCAAACTGACCGCGGAAAAAAAGCAACCGAATTCCACCTCCTCTCCTTTTATTTCCCCTACATCGGTCAGCGTAAAATCAGATAAAAAAGCTCCAGCCCTTGTAACGGGCTGGAGCTTTTGGTCTTTTATGGTTCTCCGATTTCAAAACCGGTGAGCGCTTGAAGTTCCAGTTCCAGTTCTTCAAGAGCAGTGGTTGCATCTTTAGCCCCGGTAAGAACCGAGTGCACGGCCCGGAAGAAGAGAGTAGATACTTCGTTGTAGTTGGGAGCAGTTACTGTGGAAGGACGAGCCACAGCGTTGATTAATACATCGTAAAGAGTGCCAAAGAAAGGAGCGGATTCTAGAACTTCAGGATCTTCGTAAAGGGTCATAATGGTAGGAGTAAAAGAACCTTTAATAGCTCGAATTTTCTGTTCTTCGGGAGAAGCCATAAACAGAGCCACATCAGCAGCTATCTCCGGATTGTTGCTATATTTACTCACCGCTAACTGCCAGCCACCTAATGTTGCGGCACCATGGCCAGATCGCCCAGCAGGTAGAGAAGCAACATCAAACTTACCGGCAATTACACTTTCTTCGGATTGCCCTAAAGCGTAAGCGTAAGGCCAATTGCGCATAAAAGCAGCGTTACCAGACTGGAAAAGGCTCCGGGCATCTTCTTCGGCAAAACCGGTTACTCCTGCAGGACTAATAGTGCCTACCCAGCGTGCGGCCATCTCGATAGCTTCTATGGCATTGGGGTTGTTAATGGTAATTACGCCATCCGGACTGATTATGGTGCCACCACCATTGCTACAAATCCATTCCAGAGCATTACAGGTAAGACCTTCATAAGCATTACCCTGCCAGACAAACCCCCAGAAATCTTCATTGCCTTCTGCTCGTTCACCTTCCTGGATAATTCGAGCAACTTCCTCAAACTCGGCCCAGGTTTTGGGCACTTCTAATCCGTACTTTTCCAGAAGGTCAGTTCGATAATAAAGAAGGCCGGCATCGGTAAACCAGGGTATTCCCACCAGCCGACCGTCAACGGTGTTATTCTCGATAATAGCCGGGAAGTGCTCATCGGCAATTTCTTTTGCTCCGAATTCGTAGAGATCTAAGAGATGCTCAGCCAGGTCTCCCGGCCAGATTACATCTATTTGATAGACATCAATGTCCGAGCTACGGGCTTCGAAGAACTGAAGATACAGCCCATAGCGGTCAGTTGCCAAATCAGGAGTGTCGATTACTCGCACTTCCACATCGGGGTGGGCTTCCATATACCGTTGAGCTGCTTCTCTGGTAAGTTCCAATTCCTGGCCTACTGCTCCAGCAGCAACAGTAATCACCACTTTTTCCTGAGCCATCGCCAGACCACCAATTAAAAATATGGCAATAATCAAATTGCATACCGCAACAAGGTATCTATTCAATCTCATTTTTATTACCCCCTCTTTAGAAATTAATCATACCAATTACCTTATCACCGATTACTACCTGAATTACCTTATCAGTTCTTTCTCTTTTAGCCACACCTCCCCGCATCACCTCCTATAACTTAAAACTCAAATAGGAATCAAAAACTTCCAGGTAATGTTTCTTCTTCCTTTTTCAATTCCTCAGAATATAGATGACACTTTACCTCTCTTCCGTCTCTAAAAACACTCAGCGGTTCAACCTCTTCGCAGATTTTCATAGCCGAAGGGCACCTTTCGTAGAATTTGCAGCCCAACCTTGAAAACTCTTTTACTTCAAGAGAAGATAGTTTTATATCTTCTTTCCACGTTCCCTCGGGATCTGGTTGGGGAACCGATTTTAACAATATTTGGGTGTAAGGGTGAAGTGGAGAAAGCATAACTTTGTCGATATTTCCAAACTCTACTACATCCCCTCTCAACATTATCGCAATCCTATCACTTATATAGTATGCAGTGGCAAGGTCATGGGTTATGTATAAAACAGTAACGTTGTATTCTTCTTTCAAGTCACTGAATAAGTTGACTATAGACATTCGCAAAGAGGCATCAACCATAGAAACGGGCTCATCAGCTATTAGCAGAGAAGGCCTTGTTATTAAGGCTCTCGCTACCGATGTTCTTTGTAGCTGTCCTCCTGACAATTCATTAGGGTATCTACCCTGCACCTCATTTAAAGTCAGTCCCACCGATTTTAAGGCTTCCTCAACTAATTTCGCTTTTTCTCCCTTAGTTTTTGCCAAATTGTAATTTCCCGCTGTTTCGAAAAGATAAGAATCTACTTTTCTCAGGGGATTAAAAGTTTCGAAGGGGTTTTGAAATATGGGTTGAACTTCTTTCATGTATTCTAGTAATTCTTCTCTTTTCTGGATATGGCTGACGTTTTTCCCCTTGTATGTTATTTCTCCCGAAGTTGGTTGTTCCAGCCCCAGAATCATCCTGGCCAGCGTTGTCTTTCCACTACCTGTTTCCCCTGCAAAAGTTAATATTTCAGGTTTTTCGGAATCTATATCAAAACTCACATTATTAACTGCCTTTAATTTAGTCCCTAAAAATCTTCCACCTATATGAAAGATTTTTACAACACTTTTAACTTCTAATAATTTCCTGGACAATTTCCTCACCTTCCTCTATTTCAGAGGAGTATAAGAAACAAGCTATATTATGAGATTCCTCATACTCTATGAGCTTAGGTATATGCCTCTTACATACGTCTTTCACATAAGGGCATCGGGGATGGAATCGACATCCAGGTGGAGGATCAGCTAAAGATGGGGGGTTCCCGGGAGCACTGGTCCTTCGCCTCTTATCTCCAATCCTGGGTAAAGACTGTATTAAAAATTGAGAGTAAGGGTGTTTCGGAGCGGTGAATAACTCTTTTTTCTCAGCTATTTCCACTATTTTTCCCGCATACATAATCGCTATCTTTTCTGCCACATTAGCATGTACCGCCATATCATGAGTTACTATCAGCATCGTATTTTTTTGTTCTTCATGTAATTGCTTAAGCATCTGTATTACTCCTCTTTGAACCACAACATCCAAAGCTGTGGTAGGTTCGTCAGCAAATATTATTTTAGGCTTCAGAATAGTTGCCAGAGCTATTGTAGTTCTTTGTATCATACCTCCAGAAAGTTGGTGGGGATAGGAATCTAAAACTTCTAAAGGAAGGCCCAGGTATTTTATATGCTCTTCCATAAGTCTTTCATATTCCTCTCTACTTTCACTCTTTTTATGAGCTTTTATAACATCCTCAAAAGTTTTTCTAATTTTCCTCACCGGGTTCAGAGTGCTCATAGAGCCTTGGGGAATATAGGATATATCTTCCCATTGTACCCTTCTTAATTGTTTCCCCTCTAGGGTCAGGAGATTAAATTTTTTATCATCATAAGAATAGTTAACTTGACCACTCAAAACCCGGAGAGGAGGTTTTATTATAGCTAAAAGTACTTTGATTAAAGTACTTTTCCCGCAGCCCGACTCCCCTGCTAACCCCACAATTTCATTTTCTTCCATTGAGAATGTAATATTATCTACTGCTCGGACATCTCTTTGTACCCCATAGGCATGGGTGATGTAATAAGCAGAGAGATTTTCCACTTCCAGAAGCGACATCTATAATTAACCTCCCATCTTTATTCTTTGCAACCGGGTCCTCGGATCCAAAAACTCACTTATACTCACGGAAAGCATATACAAAGCAATAAAAAGCAAGACACAAAGAATTATAGGGGTAAGCAACCACCACCATATTCCTCTAAAGATGGCTTGATATTGCATAGCCCAGTGAATTGTGGTTCCAATTGTAGGAGTTTCCAAACTTGTTAAGCCAAGCACTGACAAAGTAATTTCCATTCCCAGCGCCCATAGTATCGTATTTATAAAATTTGCGATAACCCACGGAATAACAAAAGGCAAGTGTTCTCGAAAAACTACCTTCCACATATTCATTCCCGAAAAAACCGATGTGTAAGTAAATTCTCTCTCTCTTAAACTTAAGACTTGTGCCCGGACTTGTTTGCCTCCCCAGGGCCATGAGAATACGGAAAGCGTCAATCCTAGAACAAACATGGTCATTTTTCCCCTTAAAGAGAAAGAGAGAAAGACAAGAATCGGCAAAGACGGTAAAACTATGAAACTATCATTTATAGACATTAAAACTTTGTCCAGTGTTCCCCCTCTATACCCTGCTATCAGGCCCACAATAGTACCGATAATAGTAGCCACAACCGCGGTGGTTATTCCCAATACGAAAGAATTTTTCAACGCATGAGTGGTGTTCCAAAATATATCTTGCCCCATCGAGTTGGTTCCTAAAATATATTGAAAACTGGGAGGCCTGTCCTTGGGAACCACACTCCAGCTTCGGGGATCATAGGGAGACAAAAATGATAATATAGCTAAAAAGGCTAAAATACATATCACAGTAAAACCGAAAAGAAATTTTCTATCTTTTTTAAAGAGATCTTTTAATATGACAAACATCCCATCACCTTATCTATACCTTATCCTTGGATCAAACAAAGGATACAATAAATCTATAACCAAGGAAGCAGTAGCTATAGCTATTATTGAGAAAACCGCAATTCCCATCATCAAATTAAAGTCTCCGTTAGTAATGGCATTTTTTAATAATAACCCCACCCCCGGATAAGAAAAAGCTACCTCAGTTATAACCGCTCCATTAAATATACCTCCTATTTGTAGAGCTAAAGCAGTTACCTGGGGAAGTATGGCGTTTCTCATGACATAACTGAACAGCACCTTATATCTGGGCAGACCTGCAAATTCTATATAGGTAACATAATCTTCAGCTACCACATTGGAGGTCATCGACCTCATACTTAAAAACCACCAACCAATTCCAATGATTATGAGAGAAATAGCAGGCAATATACTGTGTCTTAAAACATCTAAAATGAAAGCCCAAGTTAGGGAAGGCTGCACTCCTATGCTATAACCTCCCATCATCGGAAACACCGGAAACACATATACAAACAAAATTACTAAAATCAATGCCATAACATAATATGGAATAGGGTATATGCTCATAGCTATGATAGCTAACACGTTAGACCATTTTTTGTCTTTAAAATATCCCGCTAGCCCTCCAAGGATATTTCCAATTATCCAGGATATTAGCAAAGTCGTTAAAAGCAAAAAAACAGTCCAGGAAAGAGAATTTGCAATAATTTCTATGACCGGAGTTGGAAACATGGATAAAGATGGTCCAAAGTCCAGAGCAAAAAGGTGCTTCCAGAAAGCAAAATATTGTTCCAGTAAGCTTCCTTCTAATCCGTATAATTCTTTCAAAGTATCTTGTAGGCTCTCAACCGCCTGTGGCTCCATATATATTCCTCCGTATGATGTAAGGCGGTTAATAGCGTTTTGTACAGGGTCTATAGGAGTTAATCTGGGAATTATAAAAGTTATGGTTATTCCAATAAAAATAACTACTAAGTACTGAATTAAGCGAGGAAGAATATAAGTTTTTAAGGCATTCACAAAATTTTTCCCTCCACTTTCTTAATAACGCTATTTTTGGGAGCTATGTAACCTGCTTTAAGAGCGTTATTATAATTAACTTTATACCCATTCCCACTTGATCTTAAACTTCCCGGCATTATCTTCTTCGCATAAGCTATATACACCGTGCTTTATCAAAAAATCCCGTTAAAAATTTCTCAGTTTATAGATTTTACCCTTAAATTTAGAATCCCCATTTCTAAGTTGAGCCCGCTCAAATGAGCGGGCTCAACCAGCTCTGGATTAGAAGAACTTATTCTCTTCCGGTAGGCTCAATCCTGGGAAACATAAACTTGAATTCAGCCCACCAACAAACATTTGCCATATAAGGGTTATCAGCACTGGGGTAATTTGTCCAATAATAATTGTCGTTAGCGTTAAATTTTTTGTTTATTACCATAGGAATGGTGGGCATATCTTCTACTGCGAGTTTATAAAATTCCTGAGCCAGCTCTATTATTTTAGGATCACCAGGATACAAAGTACCCATCTCATCTATTATTTGATCCACTCTCTCAGGAACTTTCCATCGGTAATTGTTTGCGGTAGTCACAGCAGTTCCTAAAGGTTGCAAGAATTCGGATTTAAAACCATTTATAAACGTCCATATATCTGGAATACCAGAAGAGGCTAACATCCCACCCCAGAAAGATCCTACATCATAATCTCCTATAGCCTGTCTGGAGAAAAATGGACCTGATTCTAAAGTTTCAACATTTACCTCAATTCCAAATTTTCTCCACTGATCTGCAACTGCAAAAGCGAGCCTGGTTGCGTCTATTTCAAAATCAGCAGGGGCTATTATACTTATCTTCCAGGGAGTCCCATCAGGTAATAGCCATTTTCCGTTTTGATCCTTAGAGAATCCATTTTTCAAAAGTAAATCTTCGGCTTTTTGAAGATCGTATTTCCACCAACCGATTCCCCAGACAGCTTCAGGATCTTCTACTTCTATGTTATATTGCTCTTCAGCCCACTCTGCAATTCTATAAGCTACTTCTGTATCATATGGCTTATAGTCACCATCTATGGTGAAATCCTCGAGCCATGGCTCTAATGGTTTAAAGTAAATTTCCGTGAAATATTGAGTGGGACAGGAGTGCAGAGGTGATACCCTCTCTATTCCTGCATATCCCGATATAATGATTTCTTCTATGTTTGTTGCCAGGGTTAGCGCCCATCTTACATCTTTAATGTCAAAAGGATATCTGGCATTATTGAGGAACATTCCTCTTGAGTTTACATCATCCATCCATGCCCATGGGAAATCCCGATACCATACAACCGAGTGTTCATTTCTTTCTCTTAAAACTTCCCATGCCTCAGGAGTTAAATCAAAAATCATGTCCAATTCATGCCTGGCTTGGGCCATCACTTTTCTATCATCTGCACCGTAGTAAATGAAGAGTACATAGTTTGGTTTTGGCTCTCCATACAATTGTCCAACGCTTGTCCTTTGCCAGTCATCGCGTTTTTTAAACAAGAACCAGTATCCCTGAGGATCATAACTATCGAGTACATACGGGCCCAGCGAGGCAGGGGGGTTGAAATCGAAGGTCAAGGGATTCTCAATTTCTTCCCATATGTGTTTGGGCTGCATAAAAAGAGCTCCGTAAACCAGAGAAGTAAATATGTTATGCATTCTAGAATATGATTTGGTAAGTTCCATCTCTACTGTATAATCATCTGTTTTATAAATATCTTTCACGTACTCTTGAAGTTGAGGTTGAGAGTTCATTCCCGGATGGCTTTGAATATTTTTAACAGTAAATACAACATCATCAGCAGTAAATGGTACGCCATCGCTCCAGTAAATGCCTTCCCTGATTTTTATGGTCATTTTAGTGAAATCTTCGTTATATTCTGGCTCTTCTGCAGCCAAAGCATTAATCCATTCACCTGTCTGGGGATCTACATACCATAAAGCATCCATCAACATTTGTTGAAG
>NZ_JAAYFP010000011.1:0-3270 GCF_012728195.1 Candidatus Sordicultor fermentans | reverse complement strand
TCAACTACTCTCTCTTTCACCTCGCAGATAAGCATGAACTGGTTTCCTACCTCTATTCTGATGGATGACGAACACCTCATTTTGTTCCTTAATCCCCTTTTTCAGACGTTTCCTCCTACGCTTCAGGTGGAGAAGTTCTCTTTTCTTTCACGCCACAGGCTGTTCTATCATCCTTTCATTTACAACTAATCTGAGTGATATTTTCCCGAAAAATTTTAAGGGTGACTATTATCACAGAATAACTAACAGGGCCTCTCGCGCTTTGTTGACAGTGCGAGGAGAGTTTTGATACAATGTGAACTAGGATTTTAAAAAGCTAAACTGTTAGTGGAGATTGGGAGGTGGTTTTCACTTACCGTATTCAATTTTCAATTTAAAAGGAGGTTTGGTCAGTGGTAAAAGGAAAAAGCTATCTTGATATTACGATTGAGTTTCTTCAGAAAATTGAGGAAGAACAAGCCCAAAATTTTGAGAAAGCGGGGCAGGTTATTGGCGATGGCTTAATGAAAGACGGGCTACTGCATGTAATTGCCACCGGCGGTCACACTGTTATTCCGGCCTATGAAATGTTCTATCGGGCAGGCGGCTTGGTCCCGGTAAACTATATTATTCCGATTGGAGCTCTATATGGTGCTAGTGGGGCCACGCATGGTATGCGGATAGAACGATGCCCAGATTATATGAACCGAGTGGTCGATTACTATGGAGTAAAAGCCGGAGATGTAGCGATAATATTCAATAATATCGGCGTGAACTCTGCAACTATTGATGCTATTTTGGAATGTAAAAAGAAAGAAGCTTATACTATTGGAGTAGGAGGAAGTCCCTGGCAAAAAGAAATTCCTGAGGACCATTACACCCGTCACCCCAGTCGTCAGAACATGATGGATTTGGTTGATCTATTTATAGATGATTATAATCCAGTTGGAGATTCGGTAATGGAAATCGATGGTTTTGACCGGCCATTTGCTCCTATCTCGGGTATGACTGATGGATACATTGTTCGTCGCATAGAAATTGAGACTATCAAATATATGGTGAGCAAAGGAGTAGCTCCCAAAGTTTGGATGAGTGCTAACCGGGTTGGCGGTGATGAGGCCAACGCCAAGTATGTAGAGGAGTATTTCTACCGAATTAAGAACCTGTAAATATGGGTTTTATCCGAGAGAAAAATCTCTGAAAAATTTTTCTCTCGGAATCAACAACTTATTTTATATATGAGGAGGGTAATTTAATGAAAAAAGAGATTTTAGTTTTGACAATCTTTACCGTGATTGTTTTTTTGGTAAGTTTAACTTATGCACAAGAAGAGCCTTTGGAAATTGTTTTCTGGCACCACGAAGCTCCAGCCCATAGGGTGGCGGCATTTCAAAAAGTAATGGATCTCTTTATGGAAGAAAATCCTAATATAAAGCTGAGACAAGAAGTAGTAATGTGGGGCGATGCTTGGGTTAAAAGTTTAGCCGCTGTTGAAGCTGACACCCTTCCCGACTTTCAATTTTCTCTACCCGATTTTACTACAACCATGTTTAAGACCGGCTCTCTGGTACCATTAACCGATTTAGTTGAAGAAATTGATGAAAAGTACCAGATATTTCCCAATCAGAAGAATATGTATTTCTATAACGACGAATATTGGGGGCTTCCCATTATGACTATGGTCATGCTTTTTACTTATCGGCCAAGTTTTCTCGAGGAATATGTTGGCACTACTGAACCACCACAGACCTGGGACGAAGTGATAGATTATGCGAAGAAAATCACTGAAGGTTCTGGGGAAGAAGTATACGGAATGGGAATCGGCGGAGCACGAAATCTTATGGTTGATGAGCAGGCCTATGTCATTATGGCTAGCGTTGGAGCTCATTTCTTTGATGAAAATGGGAATATCATCTTTGATAGCCCTGAAACCGTTGAAGCGTTGAAACTTTACAATGAGCTTTTCAAATTTGCTCCTCCAGGGGCTGAAGCCTGGTCATGGGGGGAAATTGAGTTGAACATTGCTGCTGGGATTACTGCCATGTCACCTTATTTTCCATCGGTACAGAAGAGATTTCACGAGGAGTTCGATAGTGATGATTACGATGCTGCTCATGTACCTCTTTATAAAGATCGCACTCAACGAGGAACGCTTACTTATCCCAATGATGTTCATTTGTATAAAAGTACACTTGATAGACCTGGTCATAAAGAGGCAGTCTATGATTTCTTCCGTTTTATGATGAAGCCAGAAATCAACGCTATTCTTACCTCTGGTCAGGAGCCAGGAGCTTTCTTTCCTACTAGTGTGGCAGCTTCTCAATCCGAGGAATACTGGGATGATCCGATCGTAAAGCGGTTTGAAAACCTCCATAAAATTGCCATGGAAGCTATGAATGATTATGCTACACTTTTTGGATTTGAATATGGTAAATGGGTTAATCTTGGTATCGGTGATATCACTGGCGCTAATGTTTTATCTGATACTATAAATAAAGTGGTAAGCGGACAAATGACCCCCGAGGAGGCAGCAGCTTATGGTGCGGAACAAATGGCTAAGTATTCCTCACCAGTTGGTCAGTGACCTCAATAAGAATGAGCCAGAGCTCTTGCTCTGGCTCATTCTTATCTTATGGGTGGTTTGAGTGTTCAAAATTCGAAAGAATGAAATTCAGCAATATTTATTCTCGCTTCCGCTTGTTATTCTCGTCCTAGTTGTTTTTGCCTATCCCTGCGTTAGTAATTTAATATACTCTTTTTATGATGTTTCTTTTGGAGGAGCGGAATCTAAATTTGTTGGTTTTAAGAATTTTACCTATCTTCTTGGAAGTAGCTTCTTTTGGGAGGCCGTAGGTAGGAGTCTATACTGGACACTGGGAAATCTTGTTATCCAGCTCATAATACCCCTTTTTTTGGCAATTCTTTTGAATGCAAAAGTGAAAGGAATTCATTTAGCTCGATCTTTAATTATGCTTCCCTGGATTGTTCCTTCTGTAGCAGTAGCAGTCTGCATGAGATGGATGCTACTTCCCCGGATCGGAATTATCAACGTTTTCCTTGCCTCAATTGGCTTGATGGGTAAAGAGATTCACTTTCTGGGAAATAGTACTACAGCAATGCCTACACTAATTGTTCTCAATTCCTGGAAATTCTTGCCTTTTGGTACTTTGATGATTTTAGCAGCCCTTCAAGCCATCCCGGTAAGTGTTTTTGAGGCAGCAGAAGTTGATGGGGCTACTGGCATCCAAAAGTTTCGATTTATTACTCTTCCACTTCTTACCTCAATGATCT
>NZ_JAAYFP010000102.1:0-31332 GCF_012728195.1 Candidatus Sordicultor fermentans | reverse complement strand
TTTTTCTCAATTATCTTCGCCAGTCTCCTCGCTTAATTCAGGTAAAGAATTTTAATCTGGAAGAAGACGAAAACGGCAACTTATTGATTGCTATGAAGCTTTCTACTTATGTATTTTCTCGGGTGGAAACAAATTAAGAAAAAACCGAGATTTTTATTGGGTGTTGGAGCTCTAACAGTGAGTCTCGGATTTCTTATTTTTTTAAACTTTCGCTTTTGGAAAATATTAAACTCTCAGCAAAGGAGCAGTCTACCGGTGCTATCTCCTGTTTCGTCTTCATTTGCCCTTTCTTCAAATCTAGAAGAAGCCAAGGAAGAAGAACTGTTTCTTACAACTTACTCTGAGGAAGAGTTAGTCGACTTCCGGGATTTATTTCGCTCGATGATCCCAATTGTTGAAGAAATAAAGGAAGAGGTAGTGGTAGTTTTACCTGAGGGATATGGGGAGGAAGCGGTTTATGCCCCTCCCCAAGAATTTGTTTCACCTCAAGAAGAAGTAAAAGATAAGTTTCTTCCACCCGTTCATTTGCAGGGAGTAGTGGTGTCTGATTCCCGGCAGGCAGTGATAGTGGAAGTAGGGGGTAAAATTCAGATTTTGACCAATGAAAAAACTTCATCATCGAATATAAAATTAATTAAAGTAGAGGATAGGGAAGTGGTATTAAACTATGAGGGGAGGGAAATCACATTAACCTTAGAAAAGTAGCCCGGACAGGGATTATAGTTTTGCTTTTTCTGGCTTTTTTCTCGGGGGGTGTCTTAGCTCAAGAACTCCGGGATTTATTCTGGAAGGTAGATGGAGAGATTATCAAGCTCACTTTTAAGTTTACCGAAGGCACGAGCTGGGTAGAATCTTCTCCTGACCCCTATCATATCGTGGTGGATATTGAAGGAGTGACAAACGGTCTCGGTTACAATCAAAGGCCTATGGAGATTGGACCTCTCCGAAATATTATGTTTATAGAAAAAGATGATGCTCTTCGTCTGTGGGTGGAGCTCCGGGAAAAAGTGGACTACGAGATATATGATGAAGTTGGTGGCTGTCTGGTGAGTATGATTTTTCACTTACCTCCTGGAAGAGGAGAGGAGAAGCTTTTTTCTTTTGATTTTCGAGATGCCGAAGTGAAAGATGCTCTTCTTGCTCTAGCGAAAGTGGCCGGAGTGAATATGGTAGTGGATGACTCAGTTACGGGGACAATAAGTGTTTCTTTTGAAAACCTCACTTTTGACCAGGCTCTGGGCTATATTATAACCATGAGAGGATTGGGCCAGATAAAGCTGGGTAATAACATTGTGGTAGCCAAGCGTAATATATTAGAGGAAAATTTTGGTCTTCTGGAAACTCGCCGCTTTGAGCTCAAGTATATCGATCTGGATAAAGCTAAAGAGACTCTGGGTTTGGTAGTACAGGGAGAGGGTCGGATAATAACGGATCAATCTTCCCGGGCGATTATAGTAAAAGGGAGGCAGGAAGAGCTAAATCAGGTGGAAGAAATGCTAAAGGAGATAGACTGTCCTCTGGAAGTCAAAACTTTTTATCTCTCTAATAATCTTTATCGGGAAGAGGAAGATCTGGAAAATATAAAAAATCTTCTTAAAATCGTTGTTCCTGAAGAAGAAAGGCTGGGTTTTGATGCGGGACAAAAAGCGATAGTGGTGAAGGGAACTCCGGAGGAGATAGAAGCTGCCTCACGGCTTCTTAATAATTTAGACCGTAAACGGCCTCAGATTATGGTAGATGTAAAGCTGGTGGAAATTGACCGGCAAAAAGTAAAGGACTTAGGGTTTACCTGGGAAGTGGGAGGAGTAACAGGTGCAATTGCCTTTGGAGAACTATCCTTAGGGGGAACTATGGAGCGGCAAGACTTGGTGGAAGTGACTCTGAACGCCCTGACCAGAGAGAATAAGGCGCATCTCGTGGGTAACCCTCGAATTTTGACTCTGAGCGGAGAGAAAGCTACTATCACTGTGGGTGACCGTGTTCCTTACCGCAATATCCAGGGTGTAGATGAAGCAGGACGTATAATTCCGGGAGGAGTGGAGTTTCTGGAGGTGGGAGTAAAGCTGGAAGTTACTCCGCTTTTAACTGAAGACCAGATGATATTAGTTGAGGTTAAACCGGAGGTGAGTTCCTCTTCTGAAAGAGAATATTACCTTGCCGGACAACGTTATACCGACCCTCAGGTCAAAACTCGCTTGGCAGAAACCACTGCTCGCTTGAAAAGCGGAGAAACCCTGGTAATTGGAGGATTGATAAGGAGTGAGGATATCGAAAATATTACTCGTATTCCCATCCTGGGGGAAATTCCTCTCATCGGGGAGTTATTTGTTTTGCACAATAAAACTCACGAGGAGACAGAGCTCATAATTTTTATCACTCCTCATATCATTGAATATTAAGGAGGGGATAACTTGAGAAAGAAAATACTCCTGGTGGAAGTCATTTTTATCCTTCTTCTGCTGACTGTTCTTTCAGGATGCCAGTGGTTTTCAGATAATCCTATGTTTCCCCGGGCGAAATTTATAGTTACCGGCGAGCCCACCCACTTGACTCCCAGCGAGGAAAAGAGAGTGGTTACCGTTAAGTTTCGACCTATCAACAAAGTAGGAGCGGTATTGTCGAAATGTACTATCGTTTACAAAAAACCTGATGGAACTGTTATTCCTTCTCTCACTCGCTCTGTGGCCTTAAACCTTACTATTTATGACCCTAACTGGACTGCTGTTGGTGCTTTGGTGGCAGATACCGAACCTGCTTCGGTAACGATAGAGGTGCTTGATATGAAAACGGAGGGCTATTTAAAGAGTAATAAAATTCCCCTGGTGATTGCGGAACTAACTTTCTCGGGAGAAGATTTAGCCGGGCATCCTTTAGAATTGTCTACCGAGGTTTTTGTCCAGTCCTTTGAGGGGCTTATAAAACAAGATGATATCACCATTTATGTTCATTGTTCATCTCCGGAAGGTGGAGATACTTGTGCTGCCTCCGGCGGAGAAGCTTATATGATAGTGGATATTAAAGAACCTCAACTGGTTAGTAGAGTAGAATACTTTATAAATGGAAAGCCAGCTGGGTCCAGCACCGCTCCTCCTTTCGTATCTCAGCAAGTTTCGGTAGCGAGCTGCGAGGGTATAGCTCAGGCGGTAGTTTATGACATTTTTGGTAACTACACGGTGGTTACCAAAGAATTTGAGGAAAAAGAAGAGGAAGAAGGAGGAAGAAAACACTCCACCAGCATAAGGGGAGTGTTTTTATAGCAGTTGTCTTTTCTTTTTATTTAAGTTTTTAGTTTTTGTCTTTTTGGGGGTTATAGGGAGGTTTCACCTCCTTTATGGTTAATTCACCCTCACCCTAATCCTCTTTCTCTTCCATCAGTTCGAGATATACTTCTTTATAGCTGATACAAAGTCTTCTATGTCTTTTAAATCAGAAGTAATTATATTGTATAATTCCTCATCACTTATCAAATTATAAAGGTGAACCAGTCGGTTTCTATATCCGGCCATCTGTGCCAGTTTTTTACTTAGCTCCTTATTTATAATGCCTATTTCTCCCAATCCTTTGGCTATCGACTTATATTCAGTAGATAAATCCATATATCCTGATTTTGCCAAGATGTGACGTCCTATATCAAAGATGGCTTCCAAAGTTCTTCTCAAGAAGCTTTCTGCTGCTGCTGCATTTCTTTTTTGAGATATAAAGGAATCTTTATCCAGTGAAGCCAGGTCGTGGAGCTCCTGCAAGAAGGAGTTTATAAGAAGTAACCTTTCTCTCACAAATTCTTTGTTTATCATGTTAATATTTCTCCAGAGCTTCTTCTATATATTTCTCCAGAACATATTTGAAGTCCGCCGCTCTTCTGAGTATCATCATTTCATAATTGTCTTTGAATTCTTCACTTACGCTATATATGCATATTCCCTTTAGTGCTTCAACCTGAAAGACAGAGTGGCTCTCCTGTAGAAATATTAAATCTAAGGGGTAAGGCTTAAACAGCTCTTCTAACTCATTATATATATCTCCGTAAAGCTTATACCTTTCTTTCACATTTTCTATGTCGTATGAGAAAACTATCCCTACATCTATATCGGCCAATGGGTCATTTATGGAGACATCTTTATCTTCTAAAATCCGTAATGCGTTTTCTTTTTGAGAACCAAATAAATATGCCAGGGCAATATTATATTTCTGACAAATTTTTTTGAGCCTTTCTAACTTGTTCATTTTCCCATTATATCAAATTAGAAGTTTTATTGATTGTCTTTTTTCATCTTTGTTTTTTGTGTCGCTTGTGTTGCGCAGAAACTGAGGAGGATTTCTCTCAGCGGTTTTTTTTAAGCTTTTGTGTCTTTTTTTTATCCTGTGTTGTCGAGCTATTTCGTGGCAAATTGCCACAAAGCGCTCTCGCTACTTGTGGAACTCTTTTCCCCTCTCCTGTAAGGAGAGACTTCCTTATTCCACCTCTTGTGGGAGTGTCCGGCTTCCCTGTCAAATCAAAATTTGGCAAGTGAGTGAAAGAGTGGATAAAGAAAGGGGTGATGGGGGATTCTTCTCCCTATAATCTACCGAAGGCTATAGCCACCGGACCTCTTTTTGCATAACTTGAGCGAAACGTCCTTCCAGTTTTTCAAATTCCTCCTCAGTGTAAACCAAAAAGTCAACGGGGACCGACAGGCTCATAGTATTAAAGTATCGTGACCGCTCCCAGAAGGGATAAGGAGATCTTCGTAAAACCATCACCACATCCAGGTCGCTCCCCACTCCCCATAAAGAGGCGTAGAGCTTTTACCGCTTTTTCTGCTGGCTTCAATCAGTCAAAAGCTCTCCCCACCATAGATGCCAATCCTCTTTTTAAATATTGTAATATAGCCACAATTTAATTCCCTTATGCTTTTCCCTCCCTGTAAGCCAAAAAAAGTAGCTCATTCCCCTTTCAGACTGGCGAAAAGCTAAAGTAGGTGATATCACAATGGGTATAGTAACTCAACCGAAAGGGGGTGCGAGAGTAAATAAGGTTAAAGACGTGAGTATAGATGAACTGGAATACTTGATAGAGCAAAAGGTTTTAAAAATACTTGGGGATTTTGATTCCAGGATAGATGCCCATGCTGCTCGCAGCACCACCATATGACCATGAAAATACGAACGTCTATCCTGTATCCTTTTGTTCTTTAATCTTACGCCGTAGGCTGTTATCCTGGTGTATTTCCAGGATAGAATTAACAGATGAGTTCAAGAAGAAATTAGCGAAATGTCTGAAGAAGCCATCCGGGAGAATTTCCCATAAAGAGGTATTAGAGGAATTTGGCCAGGATTGAATGGACGGAAGAAGCGGTAAAGGATCTCAAGATAATCGAAAAGCGAGTAGGGCGAAGAGTTACTAAGAAACTCATCTGGCTTTCCGAAAATTTTGAAACAATTATTTCTGAACTAACCTCAACACCTTGGAAGAGTTGGATTGACTGTGGTCTGCAATTCTTCGATATTGATTGTTTTGAGTGCAATTAGTCGGCTGGATCTGTTGAGAAAACGGTGTAAGGGTGCGAAACCAGTAATCCCCATCGTAGTATGGAAAGAAGTAGTATAGATTATGGAGAGGCTGAAATCCTGGTCCTGGTACTGGAGAAAAAGACGGGCTTGGTTCTGCTTAACGAGAAAGAGGTAAGAGAAGTTGCCGAAAGGTTGGGTTTCCGGGTTTTGGGAACGGTGGGTTTACTCATAGGGGGCAAAACAAGAGGAATTATATTATTTAAAATGGTATACTAATTACTATGAAACTTGATGAAAACCTAAAAAATCAATTGATAGAGAGGCTGAAACCTCTAAATCCTGAAAAGGTGATCCTTTTTGGTAGTTACGCCTATGGAGAGCCATCAAAAGATAGTGATATTGATTTGATTGTGGTAACCGATGATGATATTATGCCAAGTAATTTCGATGAAAAAATGCAGTTTTACTTGAAAGTCTCTAATGTTCTTACAGATATACAAAGAGAGATCCCTATTGACCTTATCGTACACACAAAACCGATGCATAAAAGATTTATAGAGCTTAATAGTATGTTTTACCGCGAAATAGCTGAGAAAGGAATCGTAATATATGAAAGAAATAACTGAGGAATGGCTCGAAAGGGCATATGATGATATTGAGACTATGGGTGAGATCATAGATAATCCTCGCCTGACAAATATTGTGGCTCTTCACTCTCAGCAAGCTATAGAGAAATCTCTGAAGGCAGTTATAGAGGAGCTCGAAATAGGAGCTATTAAAACTCATAATTTGGAAAAATTGTTTGCTACCGTAGATGATTTTATACAATTTGAAGTTGATTGGGATTTAGTTAAGAAACTTGATGCGCTATATATCGATGCTCGCTATCCGTCAGAATGGGGAATATTGTCATATGGAAAACCGACCTGGAAGATGCAAGAAAATTTTATGAATTGGCAATGGAAATATACGATATGGTCAAGAATTTTTTGAGGTCATATCCAGAATGAGAAATAACCTGCAAAACGGCATTTACTAATGCTTGATTTCTTTCGCTGGAGTGTTTTTCTCCAGCGTAATTAGTTTTCTTCACCTATTTTGCTTTCGTCTTTAGCGCCGCAGACACGCTGGGTGCTTTTCTCCAGCGTTGTTTTTCCAGATTCACCGGTGGAGCTTTTCCCACCAGTAGTATTTGCTTTTTATCTTTTGTCTTTTACGCTTTTTTGTTTTTCAGCTTTCTCTTTATTTTTTGGGGATTATACAGGGGCAAACCCCCTCATAGTGCTTTTCTGTCATTTCCGAAATCCTTTATCGGTAATCCAAGTTTTTGTTTCTTCTTTTTATCGGGAATCATAGGAGCGTCTCCTCCCATTGTTTAGATTCCTGATAAATACATTCAGGAATGACACATAAAAGACGCATTCCCTTTTCCCGTCATTCCAAAATTTAGCGGGGAATCCACTGAGGGAGGTTTTTCCTTCCTCAGTAATCTTTTAATATTACGCCGTAGGCTGTCTGTTTTTTCTCCCTCAGTTGTCTTTTCTTTTTATTTAAGTTTTTAGTTTTTGTCTTTTTGGGGGTTATAAAGGGGTGTCACCTCCTTATGGTTGATAGAGCCATTCAGGAGTGACAGAAAAAAAGTTATGAGGGGAGGATAAATCCCCCTTATTGTCTGTTATAATCCTTTATGCGAATGACTTATATATCCATATATTACGCGAGGAAGGTGAAGTAAGTGGCCAAAGAAATAATAAAAGATATAAAGGCAAGAGAAGCTCTGGGTAAAGGAGTGGATATTTTAGCGAATGCTGTTAGAGTTACCCTGGGTCCCAAAGGTCGTAATGTTCTTCTGGAGAAGAAATACGGTTTACCCGTTGTTACAAACGATGGAGTGACCATTGCTCAGGAAATAGAGGTGGAAGAATCAGAGAAAAACGTAGGGGTACAGGTAGCTAAAGAAATAGCCACTAAAACCAACGATCTCGTGGGAGATGGAACTACTACTGCTTTAGTTTTAGCGCAGAAAATGCTCCGGGAAGGGTTGAGGAGCATAGCTTTTGGCCACAATCCAGTCCTTTTCCGTCGGGGAATGGAAGAAGCACTAAACAGAGCCATAGAAAAAATTAAAAGTTATAGCTTAGTGGTGGAAGATAGAAAATCTATTTCTCAGGTAGCCTCTATCTCGTCTAATGACCCGGTAGTGGGAGAAATAGTGGCTCAGGCTCTGGAGAAAGTAGGGAAGGACGGGGTGGTCACCGTGGAAGAATCTAAATCGGCTGAGACTACCATCGAGATAACGGAAGGTATGCAGTTTGACCAGGGTTATCTTTCTTCTTATTTTGTTACCGATACTGAGCGGATGGAAGTGGTTTTAGAAGAACCTCTTCTGCTCATCTGTGATTTCAAAATAGCTAACATTATTTCTCTTCTTCCTCTTTTGCAGCAAGTGCTCAGGATGGATAAGCCCCTTCTTATAATTGCCGAGGATATAGAACAGGAAGTATTAGCTACTTTAGTAGTGAATAAATTGCAGGGAGTGCTAAAGGTGGCAGCAGTTAAAGCTCCCGCTTTTGGGGATAGAAGAAAGGAGATTTTGGGAGATATAGCCGTTTTAACTGGAGGGCAGGTAATTTCTCAAGATATGGGCATGAGGTTAGAAAAGGTAACCGTAGATCTATTAGGGAAAGTGGATAAGGTACGGATAACTAAAGATAACACCACCTTAATCGGGGGGAGGGGAAATAAAAAAGACATCGAAGCCCGAGAAAGGCAAATTAGAGCCCAGATAGAGAAAACTACTTCTACTTATGATCGGGAAAAGCTGCAAGAGAGGCTGGCAAGGCTCCAAGGAGGAGTGGCTATTATCTGGGTGGGTGCCTCGAGCGAAGTAGAGCTAAAGGAGAAAAAATATCGGGTGGAAGATGCCATAAACGCTGCAAAAGCAGCGATAGAGGAAGGTATAGTTCCGGGAGGAGGAGCGCTTTTTGTGCACATAGCGCAGGAATTAGACTTTAGTGATTTACCAGAAGAAGAAAGGCAAGGCGCAGAAGCCTTAAGAAAAGCTCTGGAGGCGCCAGCCTACTGGATTGCTGAAAATGCAGGATATGACGGCTCTCTGGTGGTAGAAGAAATAAGGAAGGGCGACTGGAGAGTGGGTTTTGAAGCTCAAAAGGGAGAGTTTGTTGACCTCATAACAGAAGGAATAATAGACCCGGCCAAAGTTCTGCGAGTGGCATTGTCCAATGCTCAAAGTATTGTTTCTTTGATTTTAATTTCTGAAGCTCTGATATTTGAAGCGCCAGAAGAGAAAATTTGAGATTAAGCAAGGGTAATAGTATAATTTGGGGAAAACGGGAGAAAGGTGGGTAGAATGGAAAATTGGTTTCGAAGCGATAAAGGTCTTTTACGTACTACCTACGGATTTGACGATGTTTCTTTGGTTCCGGGAGAAATTACCATAGACCCGCAGGAAGTGGATATAACTACTACTATTGGTGGTGAAAAATTGGATATCCCCATTTTAGGTGCAGCTATGGATGGAGTGATAGACCCTCGAATGGCAGTGGAGATGGGGCGCCTGGGAGGATGGGGAGTTCTAAACTTAGAGGGGCTATTCACCCGTTACGACGATCCTTATTCCATTATCGAGGAGATGGTAAATCAGCCCCGGGAAAAGATTACCGATTTCATTCAAGAAGTTTATCGAGTTCCCATAAAGGAACATTTAGTGGGAGAGAGAATCCAGGAGATAAAAAGAGAAGGAGTAAAAGCAGTAGCCTCTCTTACCCCTTCTAAAGCAGAAACTTTAAGTAAAGTAGCACAGGAGGCCGGTTTAGATATTTTAGTAATCCAGTCTACCGTAACCACTCTCCGTTATCACTCCTCTACCTCCCGAATTTTAGATCTGGAAAAATTTTGTCGAGAAACTCCCATTCCTGTTATCCTGGGGAACTGTGCCACTTATAAAGTGGCTTTAGATTTAATGAAAGCAGGAGCAGCAGGAATATTGGTGGGCATAGGTCCCGGTGCGGCTTGTACTACCCGGGCAGTTTTAGGTATAGGCGTGCCGCAAGTTACCGCTACCTGGGATGCTGCTCGAGCGCGGGATACCTATTTAAAAGCCACGGGCAAATATGTAGCAGTGATTACCGATGGAGGGATGAGAGTGGGAGGAGATATAGCTAAAGCTATCGCCAGTGGCGCAGACGCTGTGATGCTGGGGTCTCCTCTGGCTTCTGCTCAAGAGGCGCCAGGAAAAGGACATCACTGGGGGATGGCTACTCCTGACCCTAACCTTCCTCGAGGAACTCTGGTCAAAGTGGGGATAAGGGGGACTTTGAAAGAAATTCTCCTCGGTCCCAGTCACCTTACCGATGGTACTATGAATTTAGTGGGAGCTTTACGGTCTTCAATGGGTTCTTTAGGAGCAAAAACTATCCGGGAGATGCAGGAAGTGGAAATTGTTGTTGCTCCCAGCATCTGGACGGAAGGAAAATTTTTGCAGAGAACTCAGGGAGTGGGAATGGGAAAGTAGATAATGGATAAAATAGTTATTCTGGATTTTGGCTCTCAATATACTCAACTAATCGCCCGAAGGGTCAGAGAATGTCAGGTTTATTGTGAGATATGGCCTTATCATCTTAAAGGATATGATTTAAACAGTCCGGAGATTAAAGGGATTATCCTCTCGGGCAGTCGCTATAGCATAGGTGATGCCAATGCTCCATCGCTCCCGCCCCAGGTGTTAGAAAGTGGCAAACCTGTTTTAGGTATTTGTTACGGGATGCAACTTTTAGTTAGTACCCAGGGAGGAAAAGTGGTGCATGCTCAAAGTCAAGAACATGGTAAAGCCCTGCTACAGGTGATAGAAAACCGGGGGATTTTCGAAAATCTGGCTGGAGATATAGTTTGCTGGATGAGCCAGGGAGGTAGCGTTAAAGAGCTTCCCCCCGGATTTCGGAGCATAGCTCGAACTGAAAATTATGAATACGCCGCGATAAGAGATGAAACAGGGAAGATATGGGGTGTTCAATTTCATCCCGAAGTTTCTCATACTCCTTTAGGTCGGGAGATACTATCTAATTTTTTATTTCGAATCTGTGCCTGCCGGCCAGAGTGGACTCCTGAATCAATCATCAAGGAGCAAATTCAGTGGATACGCAACGAAGTAAAAGAGGAAAAAGTAGTGTGTGCTTTGAGTGGAGGAGTAGATTCAGTTACTGCCGCGGTTTTGACCTATCGAGCCATTGGAGAGCAACTGACCTGTATTTTCGTAGATAACGGGCTTCTTCGCAAAGGTGAAGCGGAACAGGTTTTTTCCAAGATGAAAGAAATTCTGGGAAAAGAACGAGTAATTTATAAGGATGCTGCAGAACAGTTCCTCTCTGCTCTCCAGGGTGTTGTAGACCCGGAAGAAAAAAGGAAAATAATTGGTAGAACTTTTGTGGAAGTATTCGAAGAAGAAGCGAAAAAATTAGGAGATGTGTCTTATCTTTTACAGGGAACTACCTACCCTGATGTCATAGAAAGCATATCCATTTATGGTCCATCGGTCAGGATAAAAACCCATCATAATGTGGGAGGGTTACCTGAGCATATGCAACTCAAGGTGATAGAGCCTCTTCGTTTTCTTTTTAAAGATGAAGTTAGAAAATTGGCTGTGGAGCTGGGTATTCCTGAGGAAATAGTCTGGAGACAGCCTTTTCCTGGCCCGGGACTGGCGGTGAGAATAATTGGCGAGGTTACCGAAGACCGTCTGCAGATTTTGCGGGATATGGATTTTATAATTGACCAGGAACTCCGAAAATCTCCTATTTATAAAAAGCTGTGGCAGTCTTTTGGGGTACTGGTGCCGGTGAGAAGTGTTGGAGTAGTAGGAGATGAAAGAACTTATAAATATGTGGGAGTGTTACGGGCGGTGATGAGCGAAGATGGAATGACTGCTGATTGGGCAAGAATTTCCTATGACACCATGGATGCCATCGCGAGGCGAGTAGTGAATGAAGTAGCAGGGATTGGAAGAATGGTATACGATATTACTTCCAAGCCTCCGGCTACCATCGAATGGGAATAAGAGGAGAAAAAAATGGCAGTTAGTATAGTTGTGGGAACTCACTGGGGTGACGAAGGGAAAGGTAAAATAGTTGATTATCTGGGAGAAAATGCCCAGGTAGTGGCCAGGGCTCAAGGTGGTAACAATGCCGGTCACACGGTAATAGTGGAAGGAGAAAAATATGTTTTCCATCTTCTCCCTTCCGGTGTTCTTCATCCTGGTAAAGTGGGAATACTGGGAGATGGGATGGTTGTTGACCCCTCCTCTCTTTTAGGAGAAATTGACTTTTTGCGCCAGAAAGGGAAAGATGTTTCGGAGAGGTTGTTTTTGAGCTCTAAAGCTCATCTGGTTTTACCCTATCATCGGATTTTAGATGGAATTTACGAAAATATTCGGGGTGGGAGAAAGCTGGGAACTACAGGAAAAGGCATCGGTCCTGCTTATGAAGACAAAGTATCCCGGTGGGGAATACGAGTGGGGGACTTAGAGGATGAAAAGCTTTTTGCTCAAAAGCTAAGGGTAACTCTGGACTATAAAAATCTTTTATTAGAAAGAGCTTTTAATCAGCCGCCTCTTCCTTATGATAAAATTTTAGAGGATTATTTAGGTTATGCGTCTCTTTTAAGACCTTACATTGCCGATACTTCCAAGATGATCTACCAGTTTTACCGGGAAGGTAAAAATATCCTCATTGAGGGAGCGCAGGGCACTATGTTAGATTTAGACCACGGGACTTATCCCTTTGTTACCTCTTCCTACCCTGTGGTAGCAGGATCATTACTGGGAGTAGGACTGGGGTTGGGGTCGATTTCCAATCTGGAAGTGTTAGGGGTGTGCAAAGCTTATACTACTCGAGTGGGAGAAGGACCATTTCCTACGGAGCTCCAGGAAGAGATGGGAGATTATCTGCGAGACAAAGGGGGAGAATACGGGGCTACCACCGGTCGTCCTCGCCGTTGTGGGTGGCTGGATGGAGTGATTTTGCGTTATGCCGCGAGGATAAATGGTATAACTTCTTTAGCTTTAACCAAACTGGATGTTTTAGGGGGGATAGACTCCCTCAAAGTATGCAGAGCTTATTTAGTAGAAGGAGAAGAAGTGGATGATTTTCCGGTAAGTTCTCACTTGTGGGATAAGTGTGAGCCAGTTTATGAAGAGATGGAAGGATGGGAAGAAGATATTTCTTCGGTTTCTTCTTATTACGATTTACCTTCTTCGGCTCAGCGATTTGTGGAATTCATTGAAGATTTTATGCAGATTCCCATCGCTATAGTTTCAGTAGGGAAGGAGCGGCGGAACACTCTGGTGAGAAAGGAGATTTTTTAAAAAGTCCTTTATGGAAGATATAGAAAAAATAAGAAGTGAGATAGAAAAACTTCGCGAAATCATTCGTCATCATGATTATTGTTACTATGTTTTAAATAGCCCGGAAATAAGTGATGAAGAATACGATGCTCTCTTTAGAAAACTGCAGGAGCTCGAGGCAAAGTATCCGGAACTCGTTACTCCTGATTCTCCGACTCAGAGAGTAGCTGGCCAGCCGCAGGAAGCCTTTGCTCCTTTTTTCCACTCTCGGCCCCTTCTCAGTTTGAATAACGCTTTCACTCCCGAGGAGGTGCGGGATTTCGACAGACGAGTGAAGAGGATGCTTAAGATAGAGAGTCTGGATTATGTGGTAGAGCTTAAAATTGATGGTTTAGCAGTCAATTTGCGCTATGAAAATGGGATATTCAACCGGGGGGCTACCCGGGGAGATGGAACAGTAGGAGAAGATGTTACTCTCAACCTTAAAACTATTCATAGTATTCCTCTTCGCTTGCGAGGGGATAGAATACCCCGGGTAATAGAGGTGCAGGGGGAGGTATTCATGAGAAAAAAGGACCTGGAGAAATTGAACGAGGAAAGAAAGCAGAAAGGAGAGCCTCTTTTTGCCAACGCTCGTAATGCAGCAGCCGGGTCTTTACGGCAATTAGACCCCCGGATAACAGCAGAAAGAAAACTGGATATTTTCAATTACGGTGCTTTCTTGATTGATAGCGACTACTACCCCTCCACTCACTGGGAACTATTGAACTATCTTAAGGAACTGGGATTTAAAATCAATCCCCATGTTCAGCTGATTTCTGATATCGAGGAAGCCATCCGCATTCATGAAAAATGGGAAAAAGAAAGAAAAAATTTAGACTACGATATCGATGGCCTGGTCATAAAAGTAAACCCTCTATCCTATCACGAGATTTTAGGGGCGACCAGCCGAAGCCCTCGGTGGGCTATAGCTTATAAATTTGAGTCCACTTACGCCGTAACTCAGGTTCTGGATATTGAAGTAAACGTAGGTCGGACGGGGATTCTTACTCCGGTGGCGATACTGGAGCCGGTAAATGTAGGGGGAGCGATAGTAAAGAGAGCTACTTTACACAATGAAGATGAAATCAAAAGGAAAGATGTTAGAATTGGTGACTGGGTGATGGTGACCCGAGCTGGAGAGGTGATTCCCGAAATTACTGAAGTTTTGAAAGAAAGAAGGACGGGAGAAGAGCGGGTTTTTGCCATGCCTGAGGAATGTCCGGTCTGTCATTCCCGGGTGGTGAGAGAGGAAGGGGAAGTGGCCTGGCGATGTATCAATGCTAGTTGTCCCGCTCAGATCAAGGAGAGAATTCGTCACTGGGCTTCCCGGGATGCCATGGATATTGAAGGATTGGGAGAGAAATTGATTGACCGGTTAGTAGAAGGAGGATGGGTTAAAACCATACCCGACCTTTACCGTTTGAATAAAGAAACTCTTTTACAGCTGGAGAGAATGGGAAACAAATCAGCCGATAACTTGCTGCGGGCCATAGAGAAGTCTAAAAAAAGAGAATTACCTCGTTTCATCTATGCTCTGGGAATTCCCCATGTGGGGCAATTCATTGCCCGACTTTTAGCCGAGCATTTTGGCTCTTTAGATAGACTCAAAGAGGCAAAGGAAGAGGAACTTTTAACTATAGAAGGTATTGGTCCTACGGTTGCAGATTCAGTGAGACAATTTTTTTCTAACCCTCAAAACCGCCAGATGTTAGAAGAGCTAAAGAGCTTAGGGGTAGAGCCGGAAGAATTAAAAAGAAGAGAAGAAGGGACTCTGGCAGGAAAAACTTTTGTTTTCACCGGTGCTCTATCTAAGCTTTCCCGAGATAAAGCCCGGGCTCTCGTGGAGGAGAGGGGAGGAAAAGTTGCTGATACGGTTTCTCATCGAGTGGATTATGTGGTGGTGGGAGAAAACCCGGGGAGCAAGTTAGCTATGGCTCGAGAAAGAGGGATAAAAATTCTTACCGAGGAAGAGTTTTATCAACTACTGGGAATTTGAAGAGGGAGGTGGTAAAATGAGGGAAGTGATTTCCCTTCAAGAATTGAAAAGGATAGCGCAGGTTTCTAAACTGGAACTTTCGGAAGAAGAGCTCCAGGGGTTTTTTGAAGACATTAATAACGTCGTTTCTCGTTTTGAAAAGCTAAACGATCTTGATCTACAGGATATTTCTCCTACTTCCCATCTTTCCTGGAGTGAGCCTCCTTTCTCCTCTGATGAGCCCCGGGCAGGGGAAGGTGGCGAGGAGGTGCTAAAAGGAGCTCCACAGGTGGCAAATGGTTATTTTGTAGTACCCCGGGTAGTAGACAAAGAGGAGAAGGAAAATGAAGATAGAAGAGTTTAGGGATTTTTCCATTGGAGATTACCATCGTCTTTTTAAGGACAAGGAAATCTCTCCTTTAGAATTGGTTAATCTCTTTTTAGAAAGAATAAAGGAAGGGGAAGATAAAATTCATGCCTTTTTGTTCGTAAACGAAGAAAAGGCAAAAGATGAGGCGCAAAAGAAAGCCGAAAACCTGCCTGATGAATTGCCGCCTCTGTGGGGACTTCCGGTAGCTATTAAGGATAATATCTGCACTCGAGGTATACCCACCACTTGTGGCTCTAAAATGCTGGAAAACTTCACTCCTCCCTATGATGCTACAGTAGTGGAGAGACTTAAAAAAGCCGGAGCTATAATACTGGGTAAAACTAATATGGACGAGTTTGCTATGGGATCTTCTACTCAAACCAGTGCTTTTGGTCCTACCTATAATCCTTTTGACCGGAGGAGAGTCCCGGGAGGATCGTCCGGTGGTTCTGCAGCCAGCGTTTGCTCTCTTGAAGCTCCTTTTGCTTTAGGTTCGGATACCGGGGGCTCGGTGAGACAACCAGCGGCTTTCTGTGGAGTGGTAGGTTTGCGCCCTACTTATGGTCGAATTTCTCGCTATGGAGTGGTGAGTTTTGCCTCTTCTCTGGATCAGGTCGGGTTAATCACTCGTAAAGTAGAAGATGCTATCACTCTGTTAGAAGTGGTGAGTGGAAAGGACGATAAGGATTCTACCTGTGCTCCTTATCCTCCTTTCGGGAGAAGTGAAATCCCAGCTCCAGAAGAAATTCGTAAACTTAAAGTGGGAGTTCCTCGAGAGTATTTTCCTTCTGGATTAGAAAAAGTAATCAAAACAAAAATTCAAGAGGTTCTGGAGAAACTAAAGGAAGAGGAAATTGAAATAGTAGAAGTTTCTCTTCCTCATACCAGTTATGCTTTAGAATCTTACTATATAGTGGCAGCGGCGGAGGCGAGCTCTAATCTAGCTCGCTATGATGGGGTGGTGTATGGCTTGCGTGTTGAGGGAGAGAACCTGCAGGATATGTATTTCAAAACTCGCACCCTTGGTTTTGGTAGAGAGGTGAAAAAAAGAATAATTCTGGGGACTTATGCTTTGAGCTCCGGATACTATGATGAATACTATTTAAAAGGTATGAAAGTGAGGACTCTGGTGAGACAGGATTTCGAAGAGGCTTTCGGGAAATGCGACCTTTTGATTACCCCTACCACTCCCTCTCTTCCTTTCTTTCCTGAAAAAAAAGGAAGAGACCCTTATGAGATGTACTTAAATGATATGTTTACTGTTCCCTCAGCTATGGCTGGGCTTCCCTCTCTTTCTCTGAATTGTGGCTATGATGAGGGGCTTCCCGTGGGGTTGCAGATCATAGGAAGACCTTTTGAGGAAGGGAAACTACTGGGATTGGCTCTTTTCTTAGAAAAACTTCTGGCTCTCCCTTCTCCTTTTCCGCTATTTAAGGAGGATAACAATGAGTGATTTTACAACAACCATTGGTTTAGAAGTTCATTGTCAGTTACTCACTCAGGCGAAAATGTTTTGCCACTGTAGTACTGATTACATTGGAAAAGAACCTAACACTCTGGTTTGTCCGGTTTGCCTCGGCCTACCGGGATCGCTTCCTGTTCTCAATCAAAAAGTGGTAGAGCTGGCGCTCCGGGCAGCTTTAGCCCTCCATTGCCAGATTCTCCCTCAGGGAGTATTTCACCGTAAAAATTATTTTTATCCTGATTTACCCAAAGGATATCAAATCTCTCAGTATGATTTACCCATCGGAGTGGACGGATTTCTGGAGTTTTACAGCCGGGGAGTTAAAAAGAAAGTGAGAATAAAAAGGGTACATATAGAAGAAGATGCCGGTAAATTGATTCACGAAGGCGTCTTTCTTCCTCCTGGGACTTCAGGTGTAGATTGTAATCGATGTGGAATCCCTCTTGCGGAGGTGGTTACTGAACCCGAACTTTCTTCTCCCGAGGAGGCTCGAGATTGTTTGATGATGTTGCGTAACATAGTTTGCTATCTGGGAGTGAGTGATGGTAATATGGAAGAAGGGTCACTGCGGTGTGATGCCAATATTTCTCTTTCTTCTTCTTCACTTTTGGGAGTTAAGGTAGAAGTTAAGAATATGAATTCTTTTCGTTCGGTTTACCGGGCTCTGAGCTACGAAGTGGAGAGGCAAAGGAAATTGTTAGAAGAAGGAAAACCCATTTTTCAGGAAACTCGCCACTGGGATGAGGTAAAAGGAGTGACGGTTTCTGCTCGAGGGAAAGAAGGAGCAGAAGATTATCGCTACTTCCCCGACCCGGATTTGTTACCTTTTTCTATTAAAGGAGAAATGATTGAGGAAATAAAATCGGAGCTTCCTGAGTTACCATTACAGAGAGAAGAGAGGTTCATGACCGAGTATGAACTCTCCCAGGGAGAAGCAGAAATCCTGGTGCAGGATAAGGAAATAGCCGATTTTTTTGAAGATACTTTGCGAGATTTTAATGAACCCCGGATGGTTTGTAACTGGATAACAACGGAGGTTTTTAAAAATTTGAAAGAACTGGGAATAGACATCTCTCAGGCAAGTATTACTCCTGCACATTTAGCTGAGCTGCTTAAGATGGTGGATAAAAAAGAAATCAGTGGAACCATAGCGAAAAGTGTTTTAGAAGAGATGTTTGCTACTGGGGCTCGAGCTCGGGAAGTCATTACCCGGCGGGGAATTTCATTCATAAGCGATGAAAAAGAACTGGAGAACATAGTTAGGGAAGTCATCGAAAAAAATCCCCAGAGCGTAGCCGATTACTTGAGTGGCAAAGAAAAAGCTCTTCAGTTCTTAATCGGTCAGGTAATGAAAGAGACTCGGGGACAAGCAGACCCGGAATTGACCAAAAGTATTTTGATTAAAGTACTTTCCAGTGAGGAGTGAAAATGAGTTTTTCCCACTTACATGTTCATACCGAATACAGTCTTTTAGATGGAGCTATTCGGATTGATGATTTGATAAATAAAGTAAAATCCCAGGGGATGGAAGCGGTAGCCATCACCGACCACGGAGTAATGTATGGAGTGGTGGATTTTTATGCCCGGGCTAAGAAAGCAGGGATTAAGCCCATCATTGGTTGTGAGGTTTATGTGGCACCGGGAAGCCGGTTTGAAAAAACAGTGGTGCGGGGGACTGAGTCCGCTTATCACCTGGTTCTTTTAGCTGAAAATCAAGAAGGGTATAGAAATTTAGTACAGCTGGTGAGCAAAGCCTTCCTGGAAGGTTTTTACTATAAGCCTCGTATTGATAAAGCTCTTCTTCGAGAACATCGGGAAGGCTTAATTGGTCTTTCGGCATGTCTTGCAGGAGAAATTCCCAGCTTGATTTTGAACGGAGAAAGGGAAAAAGCAGAAGAAGTTGCACTGGAGTATGCAGAAATCCTGGGAAAGGATAATTTTTTCCTGGAAATTCAGGAAAACAAAATTCCCGAGCAGAAGATAGTTAACGAGGCACTTTTAGAGATAGGAAGTAAATATGGCATCGAAATAGTGGCTACCAATGACTGCCATTACTTAGAAGCGGAAGATGCTTCAGTGCATGATGTACTTTTAGCTATTCAAACTGCTACCACTCTGGATGACCCCAAGAGACTTCGTTTCCCTACTACAGAGTTTTATCTCAAGTCACCGGAGGAGATGGAGAGAGATTTTTCTTACTATCCTCGGGCTTTAGAAAATGCTTCTTTGATTGCAGAAAGATGTCAGGTGGATTTAGAATTGGGGAAAGTCAATCTTCCCGATTTTCCTGTTCCTCCAGGATTTGATGCGCCAGGATACCTTCGCAGTTTATGTCTTCAGGGTTTAGCGAGAAGATATGGAGAGCCTCCTCCCGAGCGTGCCCGGGAGCAGCTGGAATATGAATTAAAAGTGATTGAGGATATGGGCTATTCTACCTATTTCCTGATTGTCTGGGATTTTGTGAATTTTGCCCGGCAAAAGGGCATAGTGGTGGGCCCAGGGAGAGGCTCAGCCGCCGGTAGTATAGTGGCTTATACTCTGGGGATTACGAGCATTGACCCTTTGCAATATGGCTTACTCTTTGAGCGTTTTTTGAATCCTGAGCGGGTGAGCATGCCCGATATTGATATCGATTTTTGTTTTGAACGGCGGGGAGAAGTTATCGAATATGTAGAAGAGAAGTATGGAAAAACCAACGTGGCGCAGATTATTACTTTTGGAAGAATGATGGCGCGTCAGGCAGTAAGAGACGTAGGAAGAGCTCTGGGCTGGAGCTATGGCGAGGTGGATAAGATTGCCAAGCTAATTCCCGGAGGTCCGGGAGTTACCCTGAAAAAGGCCCTGGAATCTAACTCTCAGCTGCGGGAGTTATCCAAACAGAATAAAGAACTGCAGCATCTTCTGGAGATAGCTTCTCGAATAGAAGGGATGTGCCGTCACGCCTCAATTCATGCTGCCGGGGTGGTGATATCTAATCAGCCGCTTACCGATTATGTTCCTCTGCAGAGGATGGGGGAGGGGGAAATAGTTACCCAGTTTGAAATGGACACTCTGCAAGAGCTGGGGCTTCTGAAGATGGACTTTCTGGGGTTGCGGACTCTGACGGTAATAGAAAAGACCTTGCAGATAATTAAAAATACCAGGCACCAGGAAATAGACCTGGAAAAAATTCCCCTGAATGACGAAGCTACTTTTTCTTTGCTCTCGCGGGGAGAGACCACTGGAGTTTTTCAGCTGGAAAGTAGCGGGATGAAAGAGTTATTAAAGAGGCTAAACCCTTCCGATATTGAAGACCTGATAGCTATTTTAGCTCTTTATCGCCCCGGTCCTTTAGGTAGCGGAATGATTGAAGATTTCATCAACCGAAAACATGGAAAAGTGAAAATAGATTACCCTCATCCAGCACTGGCAGCTATTTTGCGAGAGACTTATGGAGTGATAGTTTATCAGGAGCAAGTTATGAGAATTGCTGCAGAACTGGCCGGTTTTACTTTAGGAGAAGCGGATATTTTGCGCCGGGCGATGGGTAAGAAACAGCCAGAGGTTATGAAAGAGCAGAGAGCTAAATTCGTGGAAGGAGCGCTAAAGAGAGGATGCAGCAAGGAAAAAGCAGAAGAGATATTTGACCTCATCGAATATTTTGCCGGTTATGGATTCAATAAATCTCATAGCGCTGCCTATGCTTTAATTTCCTATCAAACGGCATACTTGAAAGCTCACTATCCCACAGAATATTTAGCGGCCTATCTTACCAGCGTGGCCAATGACAATGAAAAGGTGGCTAAATTCATCGGGGAGTGCAAGAGATTGGGGATTCAAGTTTTGTTGCCTGATATAAACGAGAGTTTGGCCAACTTCACCGTAGTGGGAGAAAATAAGATCAGGTTTGGTCTGGCAGCCATTAAAAATGTGGGCGATATCGCAGTGGAGGAAATTTTGACCCGACGCAGAGAGGGGAAATTCCTGAGTATTTTTGATTTTGTAGAGCGAGTGGATTCTCGAGTCATAAATAAAAGAGTTTTGGAAAGCCTGGTGCAGGCAGGAGCATTTGATGAACTTCACCCCCATCGGGCTCAACTTTTGGCTTCATTAGAAGATATATCTCTTCTTTCCCGTAAGAAAAAAAGCAAAAAAAAACAAAAAAGTCTTTTCGGGGAAGAAAACAATAGCGGAGAAAGCTTTTCCCTCCGGGAGGCAGAAGAGCTACCCCGGGAAGAGCTCTTGAGAATGGAAAAAGAAATGCTGGGTCTCTATATCAGTGACCATCCTCTGAAGCTGGAATCTATCTCTTCTTCCTGGTCTGCTGTTCCTCTGGAGCGGATTTCTAACTTTAGCCAGGAAGTGAGAGTCAGAGTGAGAGGAGTGGTGAGCAAAAGTAAAAAAATCACCACCAAGAATGGAGGCAATATGTATTTTGTCACTCTGGAGGATGAAACTGGTAGCGTTGAAGTAGTTTTCTTTCCCAGACTGGCTTCCCAGTTAGAAGATTATCTTTCTCACAAGCAGGTGATCTGGGTAGTTGGAAAAGTGGACCTGCTGGATAACGGAGAGCGTAAGATAATCGCTGAAGAGCTGATAGATATAGAAGAAAAGAAAAATAACATCTCCACCGTGCATATTGCAATTCCCGAGAAAGAAGATACCCTTAAAACTGTTTACTTTTTAAAAGACTATCTTCGCCGTTTTCCCGGTTCTTTTCCGGTTATACTTCATATCCGGGGAGAAAAGGAAAACTGGGCGGTAGAGCTGGGAAAGTCATTTTGTATTGATTGGAATGAAAAGATAGAAAAGACAATTAAGAATTCTTTAGAGGAGGGAGAGGTCTGGTTAGCAGGATGAAAAATAAAATTGGGAAACTGATTATCATAGTGTGGTTGGTGTTGGGAATAGCTCCAGGGCTTTTGGCTCAAACCAAGGAGGAGTGTTACCAGAATGGCTATATTTACTTTTCTCAAGGTAAGTATGAAGAAGCCAGAGAGTGGTACAGGAAAGCTCTGGAAATAGACCCCAATTTCTGGGAAGCTCGATACTGGCTGGGAAAAACTGAAGAGCAACTGGGCAGGATAGAAGAAGCACTTAAAGAGTGGGTTGTGGTTTTAATGGCTCAACCTGATAATCGGGATGTTTTTCAAAAATGGCGCTATTATGCTCCCTCTTATGTCTCTCTGCAAGAAAGTGATATCCAGAGATTAAAAAGTATATTTCTGGAAGGAGGCACTCCTTCTTTCAGCGAAGAGGAAGCCTGGCAAGAACTAATGCCTAAGGCCTTTCTGCTATTAGGAAGAAAAGATTTTACTTCCCCTTACCTGGGGGCTCGGATAATGAGGTGGGGAGGAAGAAATTTAAGCTCTCTCTTTTACTCCTATGAGCGGAGAGGGTATGAGCAAGCTTTAGACAACCTGCTTCTTAATCTGGATGAGGACCAGGAGCTGGTTTATCAATTTATAAAAGAGTGTGAAGAGCGTTTTGGGGAAGACGAAAATTTCCGGGAGAAGCTTTCTCTTCTGTATGAAAAAATCTTTGCTCAACAACTGAATTTGTCCGGGGAACAAGCGGAAGGAATAAAAAAAGTTGAATTAGAGGTGGAAGGAAGAGAAGTGAAAGTTAGTGCTACTTTATCAGAAGAAGATGCATTACTTCATCCGGACACAGGATTTTATCTCGGGGAGTGAAGTGGTGCCGAAGGCGGGAGTCGAACCCGCACGAGCGCAGAGCTCGCTAGATTTTGAGTCTAGTGCGTCTGCCTGTTCCGCCACTTCGGCTCTATCAGAAAATTATAAGGAAAATTATCTTTTTGTCAATTAGTTGAGGTCAGGAAATGGAAGATAAAAAATTGGTAGTGATAGATGGAAGTTCTTTGATTTATCGTGCTTTTTATGCCATGCCCCATTTAACTACTTCTTCTGGTTTGCCCACCGGAGCTGCTCTGGGTTTTTTGAATATGGTTTTGAAACTTCTTGACGATTATCGTCCTTTTAATATGGTGGTTGTTTTTGACCATCCCCAAAAGACCTTTCGCCATGAGCTACAGGAAAGCTACAAAGCACAGCGTGAAGCTATGCCCGATGAGCTAAAACCGCAAATAGAGACGGTTAAAGAACTTCTGGAGCTCATGGGATTTGTTATCTTAGAGATGCCCGGCTGGGAAGGCGATGATTTGATGGGAACTGTTAAAGAAAAAGCAAAACCCGACTTTCAGGTTTTACTGGTTACTTCTGATTTAGATATGCTGCAACTTCTGGATGAGAGAACCGTACTTCTTCAACCCCACCGAGGAGTTACTAATTTGAAGAAAATAGATTTAGAAGAATTTGAAAAAGAGTGGGGTATCTCCCCCGAGCAGTGGATTGATGTTTTAGCTTTGAGCGGAGACCCCTCAGATAACATTGCTGGTGTTCCGGGGATAGGAGAAAAAACGGCAGTAAAACTAATCAGACAATTTGGTAGCTGGGAAGGAATTTTAAAGAACCTCTCTCTTTTACCTCCTAAGCTCCGGGAAGCCATCGAAAGCAACCGGGATAAAGTGGAGGAAAATAGAAAATTGGTTGCCCTGGAGAGAGACCTCCCCTTAGATTTAGAGATAAAAGCCTGGGGATGGTCAAAAGTGGATAAAAACAAATTGTTCCAGAAGCTGGATGCTTTGGAGTTTCGGAAAGTTAAAGAACGCCTTTTGAAAAATCGAGTGAATAGCGGTTCTCTTTTTTCCCGCTCGAGCGAAGAAAAAGAGTGATATATTAATTATAAGGGAGGATGAATATGGAAGAAGTAATACTGGTTGCCACTGAAGCCTATCCTTATGCCAAAAGTGGAGGAATGGGAGATGTAATTGGAGCGCTTTTTAAGTATCTGCCCGATTACGATTTTTCTGTTACTCTTTTTCTTCCTGCCTATCGAGGAGTGCTGGATAATTATTCCTTTTCTCTGGAGCGAGAGGTGGATTTTTACTTTGGCGATGCGGCAGTGACTGCTCAATTTTTCAAAATGGAGGAAGGAAAACAAAAAATTATAGCTGTACAGGGGAAAGATTTTTTCTCTCGGGAGAGGATGTATGGTTATCCCGATGATTTAGAAAGGTTCATATTCTTTTCCCGGGCGGTTTTTGAGTATCTGGTGAGATGGCAGGAAGGGAATTTCTTAGTTCATGCTCACGACTGGCAGAGCGCTCTACTTTGTGCCTACATAGTAAAATACTGGCCTTCATACCGTACTAAGCCAGAAAAAATAGTATTTACCATTCATAATCTGGCTTATCAGGGCATTGGTCGAGGTGACCTTTTCCGTTTGATTAATCTTCCCGGTCAGTTTTTTACTCATGAATATCTGGAATTTTATGGTAATTTGAATTTGATGAAAGCAGGCTTGATATTTTCTGATGTTATAACTACAGTCAGCCCCACTTATGCTCGAGAGATATGCTCTCCCGAGTATGGAGAAGGATTGGATGGGGTTTTACGAGCTATTTCCCAGAAAAAGAAAATAGTGGGTATTGTAAATGGCATAGATAGAGAAGTCTTTAATCCGGCCACTGATTCTTTGATTCCGGCAAACTATGATTTATCCTCCCGAGAAAAGAAAGCAATAAACAAAGAAAAATTGATTCGGCAGTTTTTCCCGAAGGCAAAGGACTTTTCTCTACCGGTGATTTCTTTTGTCTCTCGTTTAGTAGAACAAAAAGGGATAGACCTTCTTTTGCACGACCCGGCTCACTTTTTTAATTTACCAGCTTACTGGTTTTTCCTGGGAACAGGTGAGGAGATTTATGAGAAAGCTTTAAAAGACATGGAAGAGAGATACCCAAAAGTAAAGGCGGCTATCAGGTTTGATGATGAATTATCCCATTTAGTGTATGCTGCTTCTGATTTGCTGCTTCTCCCTTCCCGGTTTGAGCCCTGCGGAATAAGCCAGATGATTGCCATGAATTATGGAACACTACCTCTCGTGCGTCGGGTGGGGGGCTTGATTGACACTGTGATTGACTATCCTTTTAATCCTTGTCTCAGCACTGGCTTTCAGTTTGAAAACTATTCCTTCTCTGATTTATCTAAAGCACTCACTCGGGCTCTGAACACTTATTTTGAAAATCAAGAACTGTGGAATACCATGGTGATTAATGCTATGCAATCTGATTTTTCCTGGGAAAATTCCATTCCCCGTTATTTAGAAATTTATCGAGAAAGGTAGGAGAAATTCATGTCTCCAGTGTGGGCTATAGGAGGAGGAACTGCGGCAGGCAAAAGCACTGTAGCCCGTATCCTCCGGGAAAAAGGAATAGAAGTATGGGAGCTGGATAAATTGAGCAGGGAGCTTTCTAAAAAGGGAGGGCCTCTGTGGAAGAGCATAGTAAAAACTTTTGGGCCGCAGTTTTTGACCGAAAAGGGAGAGCTTGACCGCACTAAACTGGGAAAAATGGTTTTTCGGGACTGGGAAAACCTTTTTAATCTCAATAGCGTTACCCATCCTGTTCTTCTCCAGGAAGTGCGTAAAAAGTTAGCTTCAGTTCCTCCTTCCCGGATAGTAGCAATTGAGGGAGCTGTCCTTTTTGAGGCTGGTTTTGAGCCTCTCTGGGATAAATTGATATTTGTAGAGGCGGATGAGGCAATAAGGGAAAAGAGGTTATTGAAAACCACAGGACTAAAAGCGAGAGAAATAAGAGACCGTCTGCGCTTACAGAGATTCTTAAATTGCTTGAAAAGAAGAGCAGATTTTATCCTGAAAAATGAGGGTTCTTTAGAGGAGCTGGAGGAAACAATCGAAGATTGGCTGGAGGAGCTGAAATAGAAAATCCTCTGATGGGTTTTTATTGGAGGAAAAAATAGCAAGGAGCAGTAAGGCCAATGAAAAAAGATAGTTTTCATCTTTCTTCTCTTTATGAGCCCTGCGGGGATCAACCTCAGGCTATTGAACAACTGGTGGATGGCTTGAAGAAAGGATATCGGTACCAGACTTTACTGGGTGTTACCGGCTCGGGTAAGACCTTTACCATGGCTAATGTCATCGCTCAAATCAATCTTCCCACCATCATTATCTCTCATAATAAAACTTTAGCTGCTCAATTATACAGCGAGATGAGAGCCTTTTTTCCTGATAATGCTGTAGAATATTTTGTTAGCTATTACGATTATTATCAACCGGAGGCTTATGTCTCTGAATATGACCTCTATATCGAAAAAGATGCTTCCATTAACCAGCAATTAGACCGCCTGCGGTTGAAAGCTACCTCTTCTCTTATGGAGAGAAGAGATGTGGTAATAGTGGCTTCGGTTTCCTGTATTTATGGCATTGGTTCTCCCCGGGAATATGAGAAGAGAATTTTTCACTTGAGGGTAGGGCAGGAATGGAAAAGGGAAGATTTAGTCAGACGTTTCATAGACTTGCTTTACGAAAGAAATGAGATTGAATTCAGCCCCGGGTATTTCCGGATGAAAGGAGATACAGTAGAGATATATCCTGCTTATAGCGAAACTGCCCTCCGCCTGGAATTTTTTGGTCCGGAGCTGGAGTGTATAAAAGTATTTGAACCGGTGAGTGGTAAAACTCTGGAGCGACTGGAAGAAGTGTTCATTTACCCTGCCAAACATTATCTGGTAGATGAAAGTGAATTCGAGCGAGCTCTCCAGAATATTGAAAGAGAGATGGAAGAGAGGGTAAACTTTTTCCTCTCTGCGGGGCGCCTGGTGGAGGCGGATAGATTGAGAAGAAGGACTAAATATGACCTGGAGCTTTTGCGGGAGACCGGTTACTGTCCGGGGATAGAAAACTACTCCCGTCATTTAGATGGGAGAAAGCCGGGAGAGCCTCCCTATACCTTGCTCGATTATTTTCCCTCTGATTATCTGGTTATAATAGATGAATCTCACGTTACCATTCCTCAATTGAGGGGCATGCAGGAAGGAGACCGCTCCCGGAAGAAATCTCTGGTAGATTTTGGTTTTCGGCTTCCTTCTGCTTTTGACAATCGTCCTCTTACTTTTGAGGAATTTGAAAGCAAAGTGAAGAGGTGTATTTTTGTTTCTGCTACTCCTTCTGCTTTTGAGCTGGAGCATAGTGAACAGGTAGTAGAGCAATTGATCAGACCTACCGGTCTTTTAGACCCTCAGGCGGAAATAAGAAAAGCGCGAGGGCAGGTAGAAGACTTATTAGGAGAAATCCGAAAAGTGGTAAAGAAAAATCAGAGGGTTCTGGTAACTACTCTTACCAAAAAGAGCGCTGAAGACCTGTGCGATTTTCTCTACGGGATGGGAATAAAAGTGCGCTATCTTCACTCCGAAATTGATACTTTAGAAAGAGCAAAAATTGTCAGGGATTTGAGGAGAGGAGAGTTTGATGTCCTGGTGGGAGTTAACCTGTTGCGAGAAGGGTTAGACCTACCGGAGGTGGCACTGGTAGCTATCCTGGATGCCGATAAAGAAGGGTTTTTGCGCTCGGAAGTGTCTCTTATTCAAACTATGGGTCGGGCAGCTCGCAATGTAGAAGGTAGAGTTATTCTTTATGCTGATGAGATGACCGGTTCTTTAAAAAGAGCGGTAGAGGAAACCAGACGCCGGCGGAAGGTTCAGGAAGAATACAACCGGGAACACGGAATAATACCTCAGAGTATAGTTAAAGAGGTGCGTACTCTTCTTCCTGAAGAAGGGGTTGTTTCTAAGGAAGCAGAAGAGGTGGTGGAATTAGTGGAAGGGTTGAAAGAAAAAGGAGAAACTAAAGAGAAGTGGATAGAGAAATTGACTCAGGAGATGCAAGAGGCAGCGCGTCGCTTAGAGTTTGAAAAAGCAGCTATTTTGAGAGATGAAATTCTCAAAATAAAATCTGGTAACCGGATAATCAAAGAAAAAAGGAAAGAATTGAAAGTTGGGAATAAAACATGAATCTAAACGGGAAAATCGTAGTTAAAGGAGCACGGGAACACAATCTTAAAAATGTGGATTTAGAAATTCCTCGTAATCACTTTATAGTTATTACTGGTTTATCGGGGTCGGGGAAGTCTTCTCTGGCTTTCGACACCATTTATGCTGAAGGACAGAGAAGGTATCTGGAGTCTCTTTCCTCTTATGCTCGACAGTTTTTGGAGAGAATGGAAAAGCCCGATGTGGACTACATCGAAGGCTTATCTCCAGCTATTGCTATAAATCAAAAAGCTGCTTCTCGCAACCCCCGCTCTACAGTGGGGACAGTTACTGAGGTTTACGATTATATGCGAGTCTTGTTTGCTCGCTGCGGGAAGGCTTTTTGTCCGGAGTGTGGAAAGCCCATCACACGCCAGACTGTTACTCAGATAACTGATGAAATCTTATCTCTGCCATCTGGCACGCGGGTGATGATTTTAGCACCTTTAGTGCGGGGAAGAAAAGGGGAATATCGCAAGCTCCTCGGAGATATGCTGAAAAATGGTTTTGCTCGGGTGATTGTAAACGGGGAAATGATAGAGCTGGAAGACTGGGAAAATGTAGAGTTAGACAGAAATAAAAAACATGAAATTGATTTAGTGGTGGACCGGATAGTGGTAGAAGAAGATGCGGCAAGGAGGATAAGTGATTCAGTGGAGATAGCCCTCCGCTACGGTAAGGGAGTAGTAAAGATGAGAATTAAAGAAGGGGAAGAAGATAGAGACGTCCTCTTTAGCGAGCATTTTGCCTGTGTGGACTGCGGAGTTAGTTTTCCTGAAATCACTCCCCGAATGTTTTCTTTCAATAATCCTTATGGAGCATGTCCGGCCTGTAGCGGGCTGGGATTTTTAAGTTTTGTTGACCCTGACCTTGTAGTTCCCGATCGGTCGAAAAGCCTGAGGGAAGGAGCGGTAGAACCCTGGGGAGAGTTAAACTCTGATAGTTATAGTGGAGAGAGAATTATAAAGTTTTTGAAATCTCACGGGATAAGCTTGAATAAACCCTTTCAAAAACTGAAGGAAGAAGAGAAAGACTTAATTTTCTATGGTGATGGAGGTTTTGAGGGAGTCATCAATTATTTAGAGAGAAAACTGCGTTCTGCTACAGGATGGTGGGAGGAAGAAGAAATATCTCCTTATCTGTCTACGAGAACCTGTCCGACCTGCCAGGGAGACCGCCTGCGAAAAGAGAGTTTGTCGGTGAAAATCCAGAATCTCTCCATTGGAGACCTTTCTCGCCTGACTATTGCTGAGTTACGCTCCTTTTTTTCTCAACTGGAATTTTCCGGGAGCGAACTGATAATTGCTCAACCCATAATGCGGGAGATTCTTTCTCGTTTGAAATTCTTAGAAGAAGTGGGTCTTGATTATCTCACGCTTAATCGCCCCGCTGCCACTCTTTCAGGAGGAGAAGCGCAGCGAATCCGTTTGGCTACTCAAATTGGCTCGGGTCTGGTGGGAGTTCTCTATGTTTTAGATGAACCTACCATTGGTCTGCATCCTCGAGATAACCAGAAGCTGATTTCTACTCTAAAAAATTTGCGGGATTTAGGTAATACAGTTTTAGTGGTGGAACATGATGCCGATACCATCAGAAATGCTGATTTTATCGTGGATATGGGACCAGGGGCAGGAGAAAGAGGGGGAGAAGTAATAGCCCAGGGCTCCCTTTTAGAGATAATGAACGACCCTCATAGTATAACGGGTCTGTATTTGAGCGGAAAAAGAGAAGTGCCTCTTCCTCGAGAAAGAAAGAAACCGGGAGAGGAACGGCTGATAGTCAAAGGAGCGCGAGCCCATAATTTGAAAAATATCACCGTGGAAATTCCTCTGGGGCTTCTGGTGGGGATAACGGGCGTCTCTGGTTCGGGAAAAAGCACCTTGATGGATGATGTTTTGTATCGGTCTTTAGCCCGGACTTTTTATCGTTCCCGGTGGGAAGCAGGGGAACACGATTCTATAGAAGGAGTGGAATTTCTGGACAAAGTGGTGGTTATTGATCAGTCTCCCATTGGTAGAACTCCTCGTTCTAACCCTGCTACCTACACCGGAGTTTTCACGGAAATCAGGAATCTCTTTACCAAGCTTCCTGAATCCCGGGCTCGAGGTTATCGTCCGGGACGCTTTAGTTTTAACGTTAAAGGAGGAAGGTGTGAAGCTTGTCAGGGTAACGGAACGATTAAAATAGAAATGCACTTTCTCCCCGATGTGTTTGTTACCTGTGAGCACTGTAAAGGCAAAAGATATGCCCGGGAGACTTTAGATATTAAATATAAAGGTAAAAACATTGCTGAAGTTCTGGATTTGACAGTAAGCGAGGCTCTTTCTTTCTTTGAAAACATACCGACCATCCGGAGAAAATTAGAGATTTTAGACCGGGTGGGGTTAGGTTATATCCGGCTGGGGCAACCGGCTACCACGCTCTCAGGAGGAGAGGCGCAGAGAATAAAGTTAGCTCGAGAACTGAGTAAAATAGCCACCGGTAGAACTCTATATCTTCTGGATGAGCCAACTACGGGACTTCATTTTGCCGATATAGAAAAACTGCTGGATGTGCTGCTGGAGTTGCGCAGTCGGGGAAATACAGTTTTAATAATTGAGCACAATTTAGACGTGGTCAAGAGTTGTGATTATCTGATTGACTTAGGACCAGAAGGAGGAGAAAAAGGAGGGTATCTAATAGCCAAAGGAACCCCTGAGGAAGTGGCAAAAAATCCCGCTTCCTATACCGGGCAATTTTTGAGGAGAGTGCTTTCCCTTGACCAGGAGGAGCTATACTCGGTTCGAAGTTAAAAAGGAAGACTGGAATAAATTACCCCCGGAGTGCGGGGTGTACACTTTTCGAGATTCCCGGGGAGAAATTATTTATGTGGGTAAAGCGAAAAACATTTTCAAGCGGGTGAATTCTCATCTTCATCACCGTTACTCTTCTCCCCTGAAAAGGGATATGGCAGAAGAAATAGACACCATTGGTTATTTTCTGGTTCCTGATGAGCACCAGGCTCTTCTTCTGGAGAATGAATTAATTAAGACTCACCAGCCCCGTTATAACCTGCGCTTAAAAGATGACAAAAGCTACCCCTATATAGTTTTTTCTCCCGATGGGGATTTTCCAGCAGTGAGAGTAGCCCGGCGAAAAACCACTCCTTTTGGTCAGTTTTTTGGCCCATTTACCGATGTGAAAAAGGTGAAAGAAGGTTTGAAACTTCTGCGCTCTCTTTTTCTCTTGCGAGGCTGCGCTATTTCGGAGAAGCGTTTCCCTCTGGATAGACCCTGTCTGGATTTTGAACTGGGTCTCTGTTGTGCTCCCTGTCTGGGTTCAGTAACTAAAGAGGAATACGGAGAGAGAGTGAAAAAAGCTCAAGATTTTTTGAATGGCGATTATGAGAGAGTTCTTTCCTGGCTGGAGCAGGAGATGTGGAAGAGGGCAGAGGAGCTGGATTTTGAAGAGGCAGCCCGTTATCGGGATAGGTGGGAAGCAGTGAACAAAATTGTGGCTCGATATCAACTGGTTCTTTCCAGGGCAGAAGATGTAGATTTTATTGATATGGCTGGCGATGAAACCCTGGCTTCTCTTATAGTGCTCCGGGTGAGAAAAGGACGCTTGATAGGAAGCGAGAGTTTTCTCACATCAGGAGGGAAGAGAGAAGAGATATTGAGAGAATTCGGGGAGGAATTTTATTTGACTAGATTTAACCTTCCTTCCCGGGTGTGCTGGGAGGGAGGAGAAATACCTGAAATAGAAGAAGAG
>NZ_JAAYFP010000001.1:0-2362 GCF_012728195.1 Candidatus Sordicultor fermentans | reverse complement strand
TCAATATTAACGCCTAATTTTTTTGCATAAACCGGATCAAGAGCATGCTCCGCATCTATGAAAGCGGCAAAACCTCCTGTTTTCTGTGCTTCGGCAATTACATGCAAGGCCACTGTCGTTTTGCCGGATGATTCAGGTCCGAAAATTTCGATAATCCTTCCCTTCGGTAACCCCCCAACACCAAGGGCAATATCCAGTGATAATGCTCCTGTGGGAATTACACCGATATTGGCCCTGGTTTCAGAACCCAGCCTCATGATAGAACCTTTCCCGAATTGTTTTTCTATTTGCAGCAAGGCCATTTCCAGTGCTTTTTGTTTTTCCATATTTAGCAATTGCCTCCTTACATTTATTAAAACATTTGTTTGCTTTCTTTCTTTATTTCTTTATCGAAAGAGAAAATCCTGCCGACTTTACCATTTTTTTAATAAAAATTCCTGCCGGGGTATATAGAGCGGGCCGTTAGGACGCAGTATACTTTCTATCAGATAAAAACTCTCCACATTAATCCTGTTTTCACATTCCCAACGCTTATTAAAAATAGAAGGGTCCACCTTAAAAGCTTCTTTCCTGCTCCTTCTTCCGATCGTTAGATGAGGGAGAAATTTCTCATTTGTTTTTTGAGGAATCTCCCTGTTATGAAAAGATGCCGGCACATTTTTTAAAGCTGTTTCGATCCCTTGTGCCAGATTGCTCAGTTCCGTAGCTCCCTCGCCTATGCCCATCCAGACAACACGAGGCTCTTTGAAGGAAGGAAAAGCGCCCAAATTGGTTAAAGATACTCTGAAGGACGTTGTTTGGCCAGCCAATTCCCTTAAGGGATATTCCATCAATGCAACCGTATCGGCATTAATTTCCCCTAAGAACTTTAAAGTAATATGTAAGTTCTGGATGTTTACCCAACGAATACCTTGCATTTTACTTTTAAGTTGTTCCTGAATGCCAATCAACTCTTCTTTCACACTGCCTTCAAGATTAATGGCCAGAAAAGTACGCATAAATCATCTTCCCATAAATTGAAGAACTTTCTCCGGGTTGGGCCCGAGTTCTTTTCGCTTTAATAAGATATGGACTGTCCACCTTATTATGGACAAAAATATTTTAGATGTAAAGTGTTTAATTCGTTTAAATCCGTAAATTTCGTACAAAATACTCATAATTGCGTGTCAACAAACAAAAAACGTTCAAAGCTAAAGTGTAAGGGATACTGTTTTACTTTGATTAAATCCGCGCTTAGAGGCAAAAAGGCTCTTTCCGTCTCTGAATACCGAAGATTCAGCATAATAAGGCTAAAATTTATTTCCAGTGTTTTAATGCCTCTTATGCCTTCAGCTCCGGTAGATCCTGCATTTATCTCCAGGTAGTTCTCCCCCTCTTCCACATAAGGCCTGTGTGTGTGCCCTCCCAACAGAAGGTTGTAACCCGAACGAAGAGATTTAAAGCAACCGGGATTATGGGCGGCGATTATATCCACTTTTCCGGCATTGAGCACTATTTCCTGCAGTTTTTGTGCGGCATCCTCCATTACAGCTTCATTGGCGACTTCCATGGCCGTAGAATAGGAAGCCGGATCGGCAATACCTGCTATCCTCAGGCCGGCTATCTCAACAATACCTTCCTCCAAAACAAAAACGTTTTCAATTTTTTTCAGTTGCTCTACAACAGATGGAGAGTCATGATTTCCCGGAATGAAAACATAAGGAATTTTTAAACCGGCGAGCTGTTGTGCAAACAGTTCCATTTCCAGCGATGTCCCATAATCAACGAGATCGCCTGTATCCACAATTAGTTCGATATGAAAAGTTTCTACAATGCGTTGCATAAATGCAAATGCCGCTGGGTTATTATGAATATCTGAAACATGAAGAATTCTTCTGGTATCTTTATTTTCTACTATCGGAGCATTCTTTTCCATTTCTTTTTGTAAAAAAGAGATATTGTCAACTATCTCCATAAACTGTCCACCTATATTTTCAACTACACCCATTCCCTCCTGCAAAACAGTTAGTACCCATGGTGCAGCTTCCAGTATTCCTTCGTATTCGGCCCTTGAGAAAGCCACTGTATCATAAGATAGGGCTGCAGTCGATATAATGGCCAGCAAGACAAGAAAATTGATTAATCCTCCCCAGAGAAGTTCTTTCTTATTAATAGTGCGGCGAGTCAGTAAAAGCATGCCGAACATACCTGAAAAGAAAGCTAAAAGCAGAAGATAAGCCAGATATTTAATGATATTTACTTTTATTCCTTGAATAATATTCTCAAACCGGAGCCCCGTCCGGGAAAAGATGCTGGCAATTTCTTCCATATCTTCCAGGTTAATGTTTTTTAGGGTAAGATGAAAGTCAAGTGGTGTACTATG
>NZ_JAAYFP010000101.1:0-13710 GCF_012728195.1 Candidatus Sordicultor fermentans | reverse complement strand
CCCCCGATGTGTTCGATATGTCCCGAAACAAATCTGTTATCTATAGAACCAAACCTATTTAAATGTGAACTTTTATTTAAGTTCCGAAACCACGTATACTCGGTGCTTTTAGCCTGAAATCTCCCACAAATGCTTATTTTAATTTGCTTAAGCTTATGATATGAACAATCACAGCCTTCTCTGATACAGGGTTCTTCTTGACCGGGTAAGTTCTTTATCCCCAAAATATTTGCTATCAAACCAAGAGCCGTAGAATAGGGGGGAAGAGGATAGGTATGCCTTCTTTGATAAGTAAATGGCATCCTATAATGAGCTTGAGGTTGGTATATTTTGATTTTTAAACTGCCAATTTTAGAATCCATATCACTATCCTTTTTTCAATGTTTATTAATGCCTGACGAAGAATTGCTGTTTAATTCTTTAAGAAAATCATCCCAGTTGCCTGTTACTCTGTCATCTTTTATATCCCCATCTATATTTACTCTCTTACTATCCATTAGAAATATTTTCCCATCAATCCAGCCATTATTTAAAGCATCAGAAACCCCTATGACCTCATAGGTTTTCTCATCAATCCGGTTAAGTTCAAGATAAGGGTGAAATACTGGAGATGGGACTTTTACATATCCAGCAACTAAAAACAGGGGAATAATTGTATTTGACTCATTGCTTGATTGGGCATAAAGGCCGTTCTTGATAGCATTGAGAATCTCCATAATACGCTTTTTCTTTTCTTCTTCACTAACTTCAAAAGTTACTTTGTATTTATTACCAGCTTTTCCTATATAAATTTTTCCTATCTCCTTGCTTTCTTCTTCATTTTCCTTTTTATAAAGCTTAAAAATATTTCCTTGCTTAACCTCTCTACACATAATTTCCTCATTCCCAAGGATTTTTTGAAGCCCACTTTCAATTTTTAGCGTTTTATTATTTTCATCGTATTCCGGATCTTTTGAAACAAAGAAAACATAATAATCATCTTCCTCTTCAAAATCTTGAATTTTTATATTAGGTTTTTTAGATCTTGTGCTTTTGTCTTCTTTTTGCTCATCTTCATTACCTTTGTCTTCGCTCTTCAATATATTGGATCTAAATTGAAGATTCTCTTTATTATCGCCTGCGGATTCCATAAGAGCTTTATTAACTCTTAATTGCTTTCCATCAACATATATTTCTTTGTCATTATCAACTTTGTAGTACAAGTTACCATCTTCGTCTTCTTCCTTAGATACTTTTCCCACAATAGCATTTTGTGGTTTTTGAATTGTCAGCCACAGCCTCTCCCCTTCATAGAAATAATCTTCTATTATCCACTCATCCTTTCCCAAAACATCCGCATCAATAGTAAAGCTTACCTTATAGAATGAAAAATGTTCTTCTTTATTGTAGGGATTAGGGGTTACACTAAGCCCTTGTTTTATTCCCCGATTCACAAGGTCATGGTTAGCATAAAAAGCCATATCTCCTTCATAAGGGTCTAAACTAATAGCTTTCGTAATCCCTACAGGAGCTTTCCTGGTAATCGAAGCCTGGCTGCCTATAGTATACATATAGCCAAAGGCATCAAGTTCAGGGCTGGTTAAGATATCATCCTTTGTTATATCAAACTGGACAACGTCGCTCTGTCCTGTCACCAAGCTCGGCTTCCAATTACAAGACTTTACCAGGGTTTCAAAAAGATAATGTCTTATAGCTGGTTTTCCAATGAAACTGACTATTTTATCTCCCATTTTTAATTTTTTAATAGAAAGAATGTTTCCACCGATTTTCTCATCTCTATTCAACGCCGAGCTCTCAAAAATGACAGTAAGAGTTATATGTTTTGATTGAGTTTTATTAATATTATCCATTTTTATACCTCCGGTTTTTAAATTTCCTAATTTAACCTAACAGTCCACTTAAAAAAGAGTAAACAAGAGTCTTAAAACTCTCTATTGAATATCTGGGATTGAAGGCTTTCACAAGATGCTGATTTATCTCTTGCTGAGCGTTAGCAAATTCTCTCAAGATTATGTAAAAAACCTCATCTCTCTTTCCCATCCTCGTTAGCTCGAGCAACCTGAAAGTCAGACCCCTGGGCATTTTTTTCTTTTTATCATAAAATCTTTCATAAACTGCAGACCCTCTCAGCCCCTCTCCATAAGCTTTTAACCTGTCACATAACTCGCTGACATTCTGGAGTGATACATCATTGTGAAGTTTTTCGAGCTCACGTTTGTCTTTACCTTTTGCATTTTTTGCCGCATATTCCAATATTTTTTCCAGCTCAAACCCAACTTTTTTGTAATCACCAACTGCTTTCTTAAATAAAGAAACCTCAATCTTGTTTTGATTTATATGCTCCATTAAATCCTTTTTTATCTCCTCAAAGTTAAAATTATCACTCATACATAAACCTCCTTTTTAGTTTTTTCCTCGATCAACGCATAAAGCTTGAAAAGCTTTTGAGAAAAGGAAATTAAGTTTTTTTTATTTCTTTCAAGCCTGACTTTATCGTCTATAAATTTTTTGCTTGTTGATTTTTTCCCCTGTCTTCTTTTTTCTTCCTCCGGTTTTAGGACAATCTTAAAAATCCTTTCTGCAAGCTCCAAAATTCCTCTAAAATTACCATCCAAAACCAGATTTAAGACACTAAACTCTCCAATATCATCTAACAAGCTAGCAATTTTATTGTCAGAAAGAAGAAGCACAATTTCATAGGGTAGAGAAAAGAAATCTACCTTATCTATCTTGGTTTTTTCATCTATGATAGTTTTATATTTGTTAACCACCTCAATATTCATCATTGTCCATTTTCCGAGTTGAATATTAAGCTTTAAAGCTGCTTCAATAAGAGATATGCCAAGAATTTCTTTTGTGGTTTTAAGTTTTTCTTTTCCATAAACTTCTCTTGCGTATTTATTTAAATACCACATTGCTTCAAAGGATGGCGCGTTTATAAAGATTTCTGAACCATCAGAAAGTTTTGTAAAAGCAAGATGATGATGAATAATCAAGAATGCACAAAGAGAGCAGATACAAAGGCTTCCATTTCCATCCCAAAACCCATTAGGAAACTTCCCTATAGATGGACCCAGCATTGTATTATGTCTTATATCAAACCTTTTAATACCATCTAAAAACTTTTCTAAATCTTTGCTGTTCAAGTCTTGAATTTTTGCTTCAGGTAAAGCAAGCTTTCTGTAGCACAAATTACAACAAGTGCTGTCCTCCGTCTCTGCTATTTCAAAAAGACTTTCCACAAAATAATGAAATTTATCTTTCCAAGATGGTTGCAGAAAATTTCTATATAAGGTGGACTTCCCTACAATTGAGGATATCCTTTCTTCCGAAAAATATCTCTGTTCAACATCTAATTTATTAAAAATATCCCTTCCAAGGCTAACAGAGCCATCATTATTGAAACCATAATAATTTGATAGTTTCTCTACTCTTTCAATAGATACTAATAACCCCACCACTCCTGCGTTATATAGCCAATTGCCAGGATAAAGAACAATCTCACTCATTACACCACCTCCAACATTCCAAAACCTTGAGAACGACGCCGGCCTATTCCCAGAACCTGGATATCATTTAAGTCTCCTGGGTCTCCTTGAAGAATAAAGCGGCCACTGAAGCAGGTGAAAGTGTAAACTCGAGAAGTCTCCTCCCTCTCTCGAATAGCATGCTTGACCACTTCTTTTCGGATGTTGACCGGCTGAAAATCAAGTTTTTTCCGGAGTCCTTCTCCCCGAACACCTCGAAGCAAAGCATTAGCATAGTAATTGAGCTCCTCCAAAAATTGTTGGCTTTGAGAAGTAGGAAGAAGAGGTTTTCCGGTAGAGTCTTCAATAAGAACAGGAGAAAGCGTTTGAAAAAGAGCAACCTCCTGAGTGATTGGTCTATCTTTAATGGGGATAATTGATACAGGATATGGTAAAGTAAAATCTCCTTTAGAGAAAGGGTAAATCGACCTATCTATCACACCGTTATAAAAATCTATGAGCAGTTCCATATCGGATGTAGAAAAATAAAATGCCAGAGGCGACTTGAGAATAAACCAATCTTTATCTTCTTGAAAACTCTCGCGGTCATGGACGAAACGTACAGCAAAACAGAAAGGTTTGGGCATTTTATTGCTTCTCTGGCGGTCAAAGTGAAATAGCCGAACAAAACGTTGCTCTCCCGATGGAGTGGCTCGCAGTGCTTCTTTGAAAAAACTCATAAAAGCGTTACGGTAAAGAAGCGGCACTTTCTCAACCTTAAACTGAATTTGCACACGCAAAATTATCCCACCTCCAAACTTTAACTAACAAAGATAAACTACCTTCATTCGGTGATTTTCCAATAATCATCTTTTTCCGGGAAAATAGCAATCGCTGGCACTGTCTTCAAAATGCCCAGGGCTGTTTCATAAGTTATGAAATCGGCAAAGCTTCCTATTCCTTCTATGATTTCAAACTCAGCAGGACGCCGTTTGGGGTTCACTTCGATTACCATGAAGTTCCTGAATTTTTCATCGAGAGCCACGACAATCATGTATTTTACGGTTTGGTCATCTGGATCCGGTTCTATCAAAGACTGTATTACTGTCCCTCGAAATTTAACCTTTGCAAGTTCTGGAATCTCTAGATTATGATGTAGTTCTTCTAATGAAATTGCTTCCTGTTTTTCCTCAGCACCACAAGAAACTGCAGTAAGCAGGAATAACAAAACTGTAATCAGAAAAAGCAGATAGTTTTTTCTCCCCATAATATCACCCTCCTTTCTTTACTGAGCCGGCATCTGAACCCGGGCATAGTTCAAACATCAGCCAGGCTTTTTATAAACTCTCAGAGCTCTACAGGTTTCCCTCCTTCTAAAAATGATTTAATAATGACCCTTACCTTTGCACTGCTGGCAAACCCCGGTACCAAAACACCACATACAAGGCTGGTCGCTCGGCTTCCCATATCCAGGGTAAGCATGTTTTCCCGAACCACTACAGTATTTGCAACGGCCAGTGCCTTTGCACTGAGGACAAACTCTATCTTTAGCTCTTGTTTCGTTATCCATCATTCCACTCCCCCAAAATTAATTTCAATGATGAAAGATTTTTTTACCTTCTATCTCATCATACTCAGTGATGGTGTCATTTCCTGTCGTTGTGGTAAATTCTTTGCAATTTTTCAATTTCTTCCGCAATTTCTTTCCGCAGATATTGAGGTTCTAAAATTTCGGCATGAGCGCCGTAACCTATCACCCAGCGCTTAATTTCTTCAGGATGGCCATAAATGGTGAAAATAATTCCCCCATCGGGAAGCTCTTCTATTTCCTGGGCAGGATGCCAGATACGCTCTTTTATCCAGGCAGATTGATAACTGTCAAAACGAATCCGTATTTGAGTAGCTTCCCCCCGATACATCCGAAAAGCACGGTTTAAGTACTCCTGCGGCGAAAAATCTGGAGGTCGTGCAAAGCTTTCTTCCAGTACTTTTACCTCCTGCACCCGGTCCAGAGCAAAGTCACGAATTTCTTCTCGCAAGTGGCAAAAGCCACAAAAATACCACACCCCTTCGAAATTATAAATATGATAGGGGTCTACCTTGCGCTCGGTAACCTGGCGAGAGGAAAAACTATAATAGCTAATCAAAGCTCTCTTCCGGTCAGTTATAGCTCTAAAAAGCTCACCAAAAACCTTGCTTACATCCACCCGCATAGTAAGAGGCACAAGAAAAGGAGAGAGCAACATCTCGAAATCTTCATAGCTTATTTTGAGGCTATCTGGTAGCGCCAGTTTTAGCTTCTCCCCCAGACGATTAAAAGCTTCCTCGAGGGGCGTACCTTTGAACTGTTCGATAACGTCGAGGAAAATCAAAAGAGCCAGCGTCTCTCCTTCGGTAAGGTTAGGAAAGGGCATTGACCAGGATTCCTCAAAATAATAACCTCCACGCCCTCGGTCGTAGACAATTGGGGCATCAAAATCATCTCTTAACATTTCAATATAACGGTTAACAGTGCGCTTACTAACTTCGAGGATCTCTGCAAGCTGGGAAACACCGGGGTAGGTATCTTTTTGGATTTCTTGAACAACGCGGTAAAGCCGGAAAAGTAGTGAACGCCTGGAAAAAGTGCTCCGATAGCGGGTAGGTTTATCCTCTCTGAGAGATTCTGCTTCTCGTATCTTTTCCCCACCTCCTGTATCTTAAACCCGGCCAGTTGTTTATCAGCTAACCCGATGAGCAATATCTTCCTGGAGTTCTTTCCTTTAGCCTAAATATTCTGGCTCAACATGAGCCGGCACTAACTTATTATACCCTAAGAAAAGAGAGACAGTATCTTCATCTCGTGTCCCATCCGTACAGAGATTGCTAATGATGGAAACTCCCCCCGTTAATAAAATGAAATTCCCTCACCGCCTCACCCTTTTCTTTGGCGAAGGTGGGGAACTGCCTCCATCACAAAACCGGCATATTCCAGAGTAGTCGCATTTTGCACAGTGTTCCTTCTTTTGGCTTACCTCAAAATCACCGCTGCGGATTCCAGTCAGGATATCTTTCAGCTTCTCCGCTACCACCTCTACTTTTTCCTCGTCTGCAGGAAACTCCTCCACTGTGGCATTGCCCAGGTCCACAAAAAAAGTTCGAGGTATGTAGCCTTGAGCTAACTTAATAAACAGGGCATAGAGTCCCAGCTGAAACTCTATCTCTTCGGGAGTTACCACTTCCTGAGAAGTTCGACACATCCACACCGCTGAATCTTCACTATCTTCCAGTATGGCATCAATGCTACCGGCGAGCACCGCATTATCGGTAGGAAGCTCAATCTGGGCCTTCATTTTGTCTATTTTCATTAATTCATCAAGATTATTTTCAACAAACTCCAGTAGGGTTGCACTGGCTTTTTGTTTCATAGCGGAACTCTTTTTCTCCCCGGCAAAAGGTAAAAAGAACTTTTCTGTCATAGCTCGCTCCACTGCCCGGTGAGGTTTTTCCCCTGCCTTTATAAGCTCTACCGACATCCTCAAGCAGTTATAAAGACTCCTTCCATAGTCCAGCTCTTCTGCAAGCCCGGGACGGTATTGCCATAGCTCCCGCAACCGGTAAAAATGAGGACAGCGAAAATAAGCAACGACCTGGGGGAGAGAAAGTGCTTGAAAAACTTCTCCCTCGCTCTTATCTATTTCTCCGAAGGTTATATATGCATCATCTGTGTGTACCGGCAGGACTTCACTCAACTCTTCCACAAACACGCTAGGACGGCGAGAAACTATGTTTCCCTTTTTGCTCCGGTTGGTTCTAAAATAAGTAACACATAATACGTTTTTTGCCCTGGTCAGTGCTACATAAAATAGCTTTCGCTCTTCTTCTATACTTCCTTCGTAGCGCTTGGCGTCAAAGAGGTTTCTGGGAAGCAGCCAGTCTTTTTCTTTCCCTGCTCTCATGGAGGGAAATCGGGCATTAACCACCGAAGATACAAAAACCACCGGCCACTCCAGCCCCTTGGCCTGGTGCACAGTGCTTATAAATACTGCATCAGTGGTCAGATAATCCTCAATAGAGTGTTCTTCATAAGCTCCGCGAGCATAGGCGTTCATATACCAGCACAAGCCCCTCACTACCTCGTTCCATTCTACTCCTGCTCCTCCCAGCCGGTAGGAAGACTCATAATCAAACAATATGGAGCTAAAACGACCCAGGTTGGCCATCAACACCGCATGCAAGGAGTGAGAAGGATCGAGCTTTAGATAGCCAAGAATTACTAAAAGCCGGTGAAAGACCTGGATTAAATTTTGATATTTTCCCTGTAGCACTTCTTCCCTCCACTCTCTCAGCTCCGAATAAATCTTTTCCCTATCCAGGGCAATGCCAGTAGCTTTAGACCAGAGCGCTACTCCTTTCTGTACCAATAAATCACCCCTTATCTCGCTTCCGCCCGCCTGCCAGAAACCATCCTTTCCCAGCCAGGCAAAGAGACAACCCATAGCTTGAGCTTCTTCTCGGAAAAACAGTCCTACGTTACCTCCCACGAGATACGGTATATCGCGCCTGCGAAGCTCATTTATAAAAGGTACAGAATAGTTAGCCACACTCCGCAGAAGAATGGCACAGTCTTTGAAACGGCATTTTCCGCTTCGAACGGCGGAGGCAATTTCCTTCACTACCCATCTGGCCTCCTCTTCCGGATCCGGAAGAGATACCAATCCTACAAAACCCTGGTCTTTCCTTTTAGCAGATATAGGCCCATAGCCTTTTTTGAAGGTATTCTCAAAGTAATTAGCAGCTCTAACGATGGGAGGTACGCTTCTGCGATTCTCCATCAGATAAAAGGTCTGCACCCCGGGGAAGCATTTTTCGAATTCTTCAAAGAACCGCTCGTCTGACCCCCGCCATTGATATATGCTCTGCCGCGGGTCACCAACTACAAACACACTTGCTTCTCGCCCCAGGAGCCTGATAAGCTCCTCTTGAGCCCGGTTGATATCCTGATATTCATCCACCATCAAATACTGGATGTAGCTTACACGATTACTTTCTTTTTTAAGATTCTGAATTGCCAGGTCTATCATTCTTCCAAAAGTGAGCAAACGATAGCGGTCCAGAAGTTCTTCATAATCGCAGAGAAGAGAATGAAAGATATCGCACTTTTCTGAGAGTCGCTTTCTGTCTATCAGCTCATTGTAAACTATGTTTACCGCCTGGGTAAAATTGAGACATTTTTGCAGGTAGTTCCTCCCCTGCACGTTTTCTCTGATACCCAGTTCATGGCCCACTCTGAATAACAAAGCAACTTCCTGATTTTCATCAAGCACATTAAACTCCGAATAACCAAAGTAATTATGCAAAAGATGAAGACAATAGGCGTGGATGGTGCCAATATACATACCGCTTAACTCCGGAAAATTCTCTCCGGTCAGCTCGCGAATACGGGAATATATCCTGGTTTTCATGCTTGCAGCAGCTTTTTCAGTGAAGGTAAAAGCAACAATACTTTCTGGAGACACACCTTCATACAACAGAAGGTAGAGCAACCTCCGGGTGAGAGTTTCAGTCTTCCCCGTACCCGCCCCCGCTATCACCCTGATATGTTTTGCCTCCGAGGTAACTACTTTTGCTTGCTCTTCGGCCAGGGGAAGGGGCTTATTAATTATTTCGGTAAGGATTTCTTCCCTGGTGAGCTCCATCTTCTTAACGATTTTTACCCCTCCAGTAACCGGGAAAACTTTTCCCTGAAAATCGCTTGTTCTCATCGTATAGCTTGAGCAAAAACTACCTTATTATAGTATCACACAAAACCTGTCAAATTGCTCAAACCTTAAAGGCGAGTTACATCGTGCTAAAAGCTTGATACGCCACAAACAGCCTGCAGCGCTAAAAACAAAAAGAAGGCAAGAGCTCCTATGACCCCCACAAAAAATCACAACAAAAAAGTTAGAACCGATACCACGGGTAAGAGAAAAAATAGAACAGCCTGAAGCACAAAATTGAAGAAAACAGACCAAAAAACTCAAAAAGCATAAAAATGCATTGAGGGAAAAATGCCCCAGCCCTGAGAGAAAAAAGAAGCAGAACACCAAATAGAGGACATTATAATTGTTTTTACAGCTTTAACTATAAATTAGCCTTCCCAGTTTTCCACAAGAAAAAATATTTTTCTAAATTCGTAATTTTCCTCTTGCAATTAAAATAAAAACCTGTATACTATATGTAGTGGTTGTTAGAAACAATAATTCAATATGTTGGGTAAATTATTATGCATTGTCCTTTTTGTGAGGAAGAAGATTCCCGAGTTGTTGACTCTCGAATAGTAGAAGGTGGGGCGGCAGTGCGCCGGAGGAGAGAATGCCCCCGATGCCAGCGCAGATTCACCACCTATGAGCGTTATGAACAGCAACCTCTTCGAGTAATCAAAAAAAGTGGGGAGAGAGAGCTGTTCAACCGGCAAAAAATTTTGCAAGGAATGCTCAAAGCGTGTGAAAAAAGACCGGTAACTATGGAAGTTTTAGAGTCCCTGGCTGGAGAAATAGAAAAGGAGCTGCGGGATGAGGGTTATGAAGAAATCCCCACTTCTCACATTGGTGAAAAAGTGATGGAGAAACTAAAAGAAGTAGACCAGGTGGCTTATGTTCGCTTCGCCTCGGTTTACCGGGAGTTTCGAGAGATTGACCAGTTCTTAGAACTGCTTTCTACTTTGAATCGAGAAAAAAACACCTCGGAAAGGAGAGAGGTTGATGAAGGAAAAGATTGATTTATCCCCCAAAGAAGTACGGAAAAGGGATGGGAGGGTAGTCCCTTTCGATCGGCAAAGGATTGAGCGAGCCATTTATAAAGCTTTCCAGGCTGTAGGAGAGGAAAATACCACTATCCCCGAAGAGCTAAGTCATATAGTTACTCAGAAGCTCTTCCATAAGTTTGGTACTGACACCACTGTAGACATTGAGGTCATCCAGGATATAGTGGAAGAAACCTTGATTGAAAATGGATTTGCCAAAGTAGCCAAGGCCTACATTCTTTATCGGCGCAAAAGGCAAGAAGCAAGAGAAGCTCTTCAAGTAGCAGTAAACGTGGAAAAAATTGTTCAGGATTATCTTATCCAGGCAGACTGGAGAACACAAGAAAATTCTAACACTACTTATTCTTATCCGGGGTTGGTTCTCCACGTCGCCGGCTCGGTTATGGCTCACTATACTTTGAACCAGATATATCCCGACGAGGTGAAAGAAGCCCATGTTAATGGTGATATACACATTCACGACCTATCCTATGGAATTACTGCTTATTGCGCAGGATGGTCTCTGGAAGAACTTATCAGAGAGGGTTTCGGAGGGGTAAAGGATAAAATAGCCGCAGGCCCGGCCCGCCATCTTTCTGCTCTCACGGGACAGATGGTTAATTTTTTAGGCACCATGCAAATGGAGTTTGCCGGTGCTCAGGCTTTCAATTCTGTAGATACATATCTCGCTCCTTTCGTGCGTTATGACCAGCTCGATTACCGGGCTACCAAACAGCTTATTCAGCAGATGGTGTTTGCCATGAATGTCCCCTCCCGATGGGGAAGCCAGGCTCCCTTCCTGAATTTTTCTTTTGATTGGGTAGCCCCCGAAGATTTAAAAGACCGTCCGGTCCTAATAGGGGGAGAAGAAAGGCCAGACCTGGGAACTTATGGCGAGTATCAGGAAGAAATGGATATGATCAACCGGGCTTTTATCGAGGTAATGTTAGAGGGAGATTACGAAGGAAGAGTGTTTTCTTTTCCCATTCCTACTTATAATATCACCCCCGATTTTCCCTGGGATTCAGAAAATGCGCAATTGCTCTGGGAGCTTACCGCTAAATATGGAGTCCCGTATTTCCAAAACTTTATCTCCAGTTCCTTAAAGCCTGGAGATGTGCGCTCTATGTGTTGCCGGCTGCAACTGGATCTCCGGACTTTGCGCAACCGCTGTGGAGGGCTTTTTGGTTCTGCCGATAAAACAGGCTCTATTGGTGTCGTAACCATCAACCTTCCTCGTCTTGCTTTCTTGAGTAAAACTGAAGAGGAATTCTTTACTCGCCTGGATAAATTAATGAATATTGCTAAAACTGCTTTAGAAATCAAAAGAAAAGTGGTGGAAAGAAACCTGAGAAACGGGCTCCTGCCCTACACTCGTCGCTATTTAGGAACTTTCCGCAATCATTTCTCCACCATAGGCCTGCTGGGGATGAATGAAGCCTGTCTCAACTTCTTAGGAGTATCCATCGCTGAAAAAGAAGGAAAAGATTTTGCCATCAAGGTATTGGATTTCATGAGAAATAAATTAGCCGATTTTCAAGAAGAAACTGGTAACCTTTATAATTTAGAAGCCACCCCGGCAGAAGGAGCCAGCTACCGCCTGGCTCGATGTGATCGCCGAGATTTCCCCGACATCATAAGTGCCGGAGAAGAGGAGCCTTTTTATACCAATAGTACTAATTTGCCGGTCAATTACACCGATGACCCATTTGAAGCTCTGGAACACCAGAAAGATTTGCAAACTTTATATACCGGAGGAACGGTATTTCACGCTTTCCTCCCTGAAATGCCTCATCCTGAAGCGGTAAAGCTATTTATCAAAAGGACTTTTGAGCATTATCCTATTCCTTATCTCACTGTCACTCCTACTTTTTCAGTTTGTCCGAATCATGGATATCTGAGAGGTAAAAAGTTCATCTGTCCAGAGTGTGAAGCAGAAACAGAAGTTTACTCTCGAGTAGTAGGCTATTATCGACCGGTTCAGAGATGGAATAAAGGAAAGCAAGAAGAATTCAAAGAGCGTAAAGAATTCGCTATCCCTTAAAAATGTTTCGAGGCTGGCAAAAAGTAAGTTATATAGAATACCCAGGCAATATTGCTACAGTGCTTTTCACTGGGGGGTGTAATTTTCGTTGCCCTTACTGTCATAATCCGGAGCTGGTGGAAAATTATTCTATATTTCCGGAAATAAGAGCAGAAGAAGTGTTACAGTATTTGGAAGAGAGAAAGGGCTTGATAGATGCAGTATGCATTACGGGAGGAGAGCCACTTCTGTGGAAGGAGGAGCTCCTCCCTTTCCTTATTAAAATCAAAGAGCAAGGATTTAAGGTCAAAGTGGATACTAACGGGAGCAGCTATTCTTCCTTTCTGTCTTTTGAAGAAATAGTAGATCTGTGGGGCATCGATTACAAAGTGCCCCTCTCTTCTTACCATCTCGTGCAAGGAGAAAAAGAAATACAATCTGTTAGAGAGGTATTGCGAGAAGCTTTAAAATTCCCGGAGAAAGTAGAATTTAGAACCACCATTTTCCCTCCTTTTCACCAGAAGGAAACTCTGCGGGAAATGGCAGAAGAAATAAAAAGCGCTCATACCTGGTACTGGCAAAACTTTAATCCTTTTAAAACTTTAGATAAAGAAGCTCAAAAGGTCACCCCTTATTCCTTTTCTCTACTACAGAAATGGCAAGATGAGGTTAACCGTGAAGTAGGAAAAGACCTGGTGGTTATTCGCCCTTCATGATTTTCACTCCGCTTGAAGTACCTAAACGGTTGGCTCCAGCCTTAATCATCTGCAGAGCTACTTCCCGGGAGCGGATACCGCCTGCTGCCTTTATCCCCATACTTTCTCCAACTACCTGACGCATAAGTTCTACGTCTTCAACTGTTGCGCCACCAGAGCCAAAGCCGGTGGAAGTTTTTACAAAATGAGCTCCTGCAGCTTGAGCAATCAAGCATCCCACCACTTTTTCTTCGGGGGATAGATAACAATTCTCAAGAATCACTTTCACTATCCCTGGAGACACTTCCTCCACCACTCCCCGGATGTCCTGGTAAACTAACTTCCAATCACCATTTTTGAGGGCTCCCAGGTTTATTACCATATCTACCTCCCTGGCTCCCTCCTGGAAGGCTAAGCGAGCCTCTCGGGCTTTAATCTCTGGTTTGTTCTGTCCCAGTGGAAAACCAGCCACCGCCACCACTACTGTCTTCGTGCCTCTGAGAAGCTGGGCACATTCAGGAATATGAAAAGGGTTAACGGATGCTCCCCAAAAATTCCACTCTTTAGCTTCCTGGCACAGATTTTCTACTTCTCCTAAAGTAGTATGGGGTTTGAGCAGCGTGTGGTCAATGTGGCGGGCTAAAAATTGCGATAGAGCCTCTTCTTCCCGGGGAATATCTTCAGGAGGAAATTCTCTCTTTTCCTTAATCTTCACTCCTAAGTGGTCTTCTACCTTTTTTTTCCACTCTTCAATTTCTT
>NZ_JAAYFP010000100.1:0-12989 GCF_012728195.1 Candidatus Sordicultor fermentans | reverse complement strand
GTGGAAGATGAGCATCTCGTCGAGTTACTTGAGATAGCTATAGACGGTAAAGGTGCCTTCCGCCGATTTAAAGATGTCCTGGCTCGCTATCCCGAGGAAAAGGAGAGGTGGTATCGTTTTAAGAACGAGAGAATGAAGGAAAGAGCGATTTCCTGGCTTGAGGCCATAGGGATAAGCCTGCAGGGGGAGTGATTTATATGACTAATAGGTTGGTGGAATGGTGTTATACGAATGAGTCCATTGCTAACCCCGCTGAACATTAAAATTGGCGAAGATACCCACCAATATATCTGCTACAGTTCCATTATCGGAAACCTGTTTTACGCCTTTAGATTCCACGCTCCGGTAAATGATTTTGAAAAACACGGGAAACAGTGCTTACCGCTATCCGTTCTGTATCTATCAAAACCATTGAATAAAACATTAAAAAACAATAAATTATTCTGAAAAACTTTTCGTCCAATCCGGTTGTGGTGGAGAATTGTTGTTTAATATTTCTCTCCAGACCTCATCGGTCAACCGCTCATTCATAGGTTGCTTAAATTCATAATAACTGAAAACCGGCCCGGATCCCAAAATGATATCTGAAAGCTAAAACAGTATGAGAGGCATCGAATGAGAGCATTCACTTCCAGTCGGAGCAACAGTGACAATCGCGGTCTGATGAAGTTTCTGAATAAACAATGGTGGCACAAAAAATGACAGCCACGATCATTGACCGTTTAATTCATTCTACTATTAACCGTTATTAATTCTAGGGTTAAGGGTGCCACAAAAATTAATTTCCGGAATGTTGTAAATTCATCTTGCCCAACACAAAAATTAACGCTCAACGACCATCTTATTAACCAATAAGGGAGAGGTTAATTCAATCAGCTTGTTTCCCATAGCCTCCCAGATCCTGAGAAATCGAAGAGGCTATTTTTTGAAGTGAAGATGATATCTCGGGAATTTTATCTGGGGAAAAATCCTTAAAAAACCCCGAAACACTAAGGGCAGCCACCACCTTACCGCTAAAATCAATTATTGGCGCTCCAACACAGATTATACCTTCCTCATTTTCCTGATTATCAAGAGCATAACCTCGCTTTCTAATACCCAGTAGTTCTTCTTTGAGTCTGTCAGAGGAAACAATGGTATTTTGAGTTCGAGGAATTAGCTCAACTTCTTTAAGATAACGGTCAATGTCTTCTTCGGAGGAATAAGCCAAAAAAACTTTCCCCAAAGCGGTACAATATAGAGGAATTCTCATCCCCACCCGGGAGCGCATTTGTAAGGTCTTTGGTCCCTCCACTTTATCAATATAAAGGGCCTCGTTCCCCTCTCTAATTGCTAGATGGGCCGTTTGATTTAACTCATCTACCAATTTAACGAGATAAGAATGAGCAATTTCTCTCAAATCAAACCCATTTAGAACATAGTTACCCAGCTCTACAAGCTTAATTCCCGGTTTGTATCCACCATCAGAAGCTCGAGAAACATAACCGTAACTTAAAAAAGTGTTTAAATATCGATATATAGTGGAGGGATGGAGTTCTATCTTCTGAGAAATTTCCTTGATAGTTATACCGTTTCCTCCTTCAAAAACTACGATTTCCAATATTTTTATGGCCTGTTCCAAAGCACCAATAGAGCTTTTAGCAGACATTATCTATTCACCTTCCCAGATATAGAAGAAGTTACCAAAGCTTCTACAAAATGACGGTCAAAAATGGGCATATCTCCTGCCACGCTCATTTTTAAAGAAGCCATAGCATTGCCCCACAGGGCAGCTTCTTCCAGGCTTTTTTTACAGAGATACCCATATAGAAATCCAGCCACAAAAGCATCTCCTGCTCCTATTCTATCCACCGCTTCCGTAGCAAAGCTGGGCTGGTATATAGAGATATCCTTACTCAATACGAAACATCCTTTTTCACCAGCGGTTAAAACATATATTTTATCTTTCCCATAGTTTGACTGGAGAAAAGCTAACTTTTCCTGATAATCTTCATTTTCTAGTCCAAAAATGATTTGCAAGTCTTCTTCTTTTATGAAAATAATATCTATAGACCCCATCACCTCTTCTACAAACTTCCGACATTCCTCCGGACTCCACAGTTTACTACGATAGTTAACATCAAAAGAAACCTCTAAGGTGGCGGGCTTGAACCTGAGCAGATTTCTCACATTTATGTCACAAATGGAGCTGAGGGGAGGAGTGATACCGGTAAGGTGCAAAAGAGAGCTCTGGGAGAGTAAAGAAAAATCCTTTTCCTTCAGCTCAAAACGGGAAAAGGTAGAATCCTTTCTATCATAGAGAACCTCTGCACCTTCCCTTAGATGAGCAAGCTCCAGGAAATAAAGACCCATCCTTCCTTCTCCTGAAAGCTCTAAACAGTCAACTCCTACTCCAAATCTTCTCAGTTCTTGAAACACCCTTCGCCCCAGAAAGTTGTTCGGAAGAGCTCCCAACAGTTGAGTTTTCAACCCCAGGATAGAACAACCAGCTAAAACATTGGCCTCCGCCCCTCCCACTTCTACCTGCCAGGAATCGCTTTTCAAAAAAGTTTTAAGTCTTTCCGGGGTCAGACGAATCAAAGGTTCTCCATAGCTTATAATATCAGTTTTCATAATATCATCCTTCCAAATCTTACCTTAAGTTCTATCATTTTTCCCAAAACCCCCTCAGATTAAGCTTTTATGTATTTTCATCCTCCAACTATGTTGAAAAGGAAGTACTTTACTACTTCCAGATACCACGCTTTAGCCCTTATAGCATGCAGCGTCCCAATTCTCCTCCTGTTTTCTGATCGGGGAAGAGCAAACTACTAAAAGATAGTTTTATCTTTTAGAGTTTCCCCTATTAACCGGTCTTTTTTCTAAAGTTATAGCTCCATATTTCAGTTTAGCAACTATATAGTGATAAGCCCAAGCTCCATCATCTCGAGGATAAAGCTCCATACTATCCTCATTTTTAAATAGTAAATGGGGACCTCTACTTTCTTTCCGCTCATACATAGTGAGGAGAAGCAACTGGGATAGCAGATGGATATTTAAAGTCTCTAAATAATCTTTCAAGCTTTCGCTAACATTGAGAATTTCTCTTTCTGTTATACTGGAAATTTCCTTATAAGCTTCCCTCAAATTATGGGGAACCCTTATAACACCAGCATTTCTGGTCATAATTTCTCTAATACTTTGCCTTATCCGGTTCCCACCCAAAACTTCCCGGGAAAATCTCGGAAACTGCTTTTTTATTGTTTCTACCTCCTCTCCAGTGATTTTGCTTCTCTTTACTGAAGAAGAGTAAATTGCTGCTTCCTGACCTGATATTTTCCCAAAAACCTGTGTGTCAAGCAAAGAATTTCCTCCTGGTCTGTTAGCTCCGTGTTGCCCGCCGGCAGCTTCTCCACAGGCGTACAGTCCCTCTATGTTTGTTTCAGCTTTTTCATTTATCTTTATTCCCCCTTGAAAATGCTGCACTGCAGGGACTATTTCAAATTTCCCTTTTTCATCTAAATTTATTCCTTTACTTCTAAGTAGTTCATAAACTTCTCTGTTCATTTTTTTAAGTCTCAATAAGGGTGAGGTAAATAAATCGCCTCTTACCAAATCCTCCCCTAATGAGCTTCTATACCACTCTAATACTCTTTCCGGCAGGGAATCTTTTTCTAAAAAATCGGGATTCTGAGTATAGCTTAAAAAAACCTGTCTCCCCTCTTGAATTTCTTTAGCCACAGCCACATCAATAATGTGAGATTCTTCCTCGTAAGAGAGTGGCCAGCTCCATCCTTTGGAAAAAAGAATATTTATTAATTCTTCCTGAGAATATTTATCTTTGTAATATTTAAGTAAAATATCTTCTCCTTCACTGTTAACTATTTCAGGTAAAGATCTCATAAAACTCCCCGAACAGGCTATTTTAGTTTCCTTAGAAGACAAGCCTATCTGGATAAACTCCATATTTACAAACTCTGCACCAGCCCTCAACGCTGCTGTCCATCCATCTCCCGTAGCCAGAGGAGGGAAAAGATTCTCCAGAAACACCTGTCCTGCACCACCCGTGGCCATGATGATGGCTGGAGCATCAATAAAAAAATAATCGTTATCCAGAATCCCTATTCCCCAGGCACCTTTAACCCTGTTTTCTTCGTCCAATAAAATGCCTTGAATCATAGTATTTTCTATAACTTCTATTTTTTCTTCTTTAACCTTTTTAGCCAGTGCTTTTGAAATTTGAACAGCAGTATCGGGCCCGGTGAAACAAGCTCTCGCATATTTTGAACCATCGGTCCTGAACTGTTTAACTCTAGCCTCTTCTCTTACAAAAGGGACTCCCAGTCTATCCAGGTATTCAAAAGCATCTTGAGAGTTTTTAGCCAAAACTTCTGCTAAATTCTGGTCAGAAACCATACCCCCTATTATGAAAATGTCTTCTGCGTGATACTTCCAGGAGTCCTCAGTATAAGGCTCGGTAGTATCCAAAGTGGCATGGAATGCCATTCTGTCAGAATAAGAAGTGCCAGTAACACTGTCTTTTAATAACTCTCCCTTAGTGACTATTTTAACATCTAAGCTTTTATTAGTTTCTTTGGCACTCAGTGCCGCTCTTAGGCCTGCTCCTCCAGAGCCTACCACCAGCACATCCGCTTTCGCTTTTCTCATTCTCTTACTCCTTATTCTCCCTCTCTTTTTTCTATATCCCGGTAAGGCTTAAGGTAGATTTCACTATCCCGGATAACACAGCCGGTAATTTTTCTATGAGCTTTTAGCTCTGCACACCTGATGCAGGTTATGCAAACTTTCCTTTTATCCATCCCTTTATTATGCAATATATCTTTTGCAAAATCGGGATAAGCAAAAGCCATTCTCCCAAAACCTGCTATTTTTGCATATCCTTTTTCTACCATCCCAGATGCCACATATGGAGCAAATTCTCTTAACCAGCTCAGCCCCGTTGCCACTACTGTGATATCTTTGAAATTCTCCTGAACTTCCCGAGATAATTTTATCAATCTCTCCACCCCTAAAAGGGGATATTCAGGAGGAGTATATTTTCTTGCCTCTCCATCTGCCGGTCTGCTAATATAAGCATTGATATAGGGACTTCCTGCCGTTACATTTATCAATCTGACACCCATATCTCTTAGCTCGCCCACCAATTTTAAGGGTTCGCTTAAATCTACTTCGCCTTTCTCGTTCACTCCCCAGCCTATGGGATACTCCAGAAAATCAGAGATATTCAGCCTTATTGCCACTTCTATTCCCACTTCTCTTTTGATTTTCGTTACTACCTCTTTTATTAATCGAGTTCTATTTTCATAGCTACCTCCAAACTTGTCCTCTCTTTCCCGGGCACCAAGAAGCTCTGATAATAAATATCGGTGACAACTTTTCACATCTACAGCATCAAATCCAGCTTGTTTTGCCAATCTAGCAACATTCATATAAGCACTTTCCAGTTCTTCTAATTCCCTATCAGAGATAACAGGACAAGACGGCTCTACTTTAGCTAATTTATCCAACTTTTCGTCGTGGATAGCAATGATTTTGTGATCTCCAAAACGCCCGGCGTGAGATAGCTGCAGAACCTGGTAAGGAGAGGGGGTACCTCCTTCGTCTGCTTCTTCTCTCATTCTGTTTATCAACAGAGAAAAGTCGCCCACCGTTCTTTCATTGAGAAATAGTTGCTGGTCATTGGCTCGGCCTTTTTCATTAATTGCGGTAGCCTCAAACCAGATAAGACCCGCCTTTCCTTTGGTATATCTCATATATCTTCTGGTGGTCAATTCTCCAGGAGCACCGTCGGGAGTGGAATCACAACCCTCCATAGGGTGAATGGCCAGCCGATTTCCTATGGTTTTCCCGTTCAGCTCTATCTTTTCCCGGAGTGGGGCTAAGTCATGAGAAAAGGGAATATCCAGATTAAATTTTTCAATGTCCGCAATCAACTCATCCATCGTCGAATATCTAAAGCGTTTATTGTCATCCAAGAGCATCACCTTAAAAATAGTTTAATATTTTAATCCTCCTGCTGATATACCTTTCATAAATAGATTCTGAAATAACAAGAAAATAACCAGAGTGGGGATGATAGCCATAACAGAGAAAGCCAATATTTCATTCCACGGTATACCATACTGCCCCTGTAGGGTAGCCAGTGCCAGCTGAATGGTGAATTTTTTACCACTATTGATAACTATCAAGGGAAGAACAAAGTCATTCCATCTCCAGGTAAAAGAAAATATGGAAAGCGAGGCAATTAAGGGTTTAGAAAGGGGTAACACTATTCTTGAAAAAATCTGCCATTCTCCTGCCCCGTCTACTTTGGCGCTTTCTAAAAATTCGTTCGGTATCCCCTTCATATATTGAATAGCAGTGAACGCTCCAGTAGGAGTGAAAACCGCAGGAATTATCAATCCCCACAAACTATCCATCAACCCCAGCTGCCTTATAATCACAAACAAGGGAACCATTATTACCTGAGCAGTGACGAAAAGGGTTACTATGACCACCTCGGTGAGAAAACCTTTATACTTAAAGATGCCTTTAGCAAGTCCGTAACCTAAGGAAACACAGAGAAAAACCGTTATAATGGTAGAGATTATTGCCACAAATAGGGTATTAGCGAGATATCTTGGAAAATCAGATTGTTCAATAACATTTATGTAACCTTCCAGAGAAACTTTTTCAGGAAATATGGAGGGAGGATATTTATAAATCTCATTCATACTTTTGAGAGAAGAAGTTATGGTCCAGAAAACTGGTATCATAAACAATACTGCCAACACAATAATTATCACTTTTTTCATACTGCACCCTCCATTTCTCCTCCTTCTTGCACTCTCCTCACTGCGAAAGCTATCACAAAAGTTATCAATAACACCACCAGTGAACCAGCAGAGGCATATCCTATTCTAAAATCTGTAAATGCTTTCTGGTAAACATAAAGAGGAGCAACAGTAGTGGCATATCCGGGGCCACCTGTGGTCATAATGTACACTATGGTGAAATTCCTGAAGCAATTAGCTATAGATAGCGTAATTACAGAAATATTCGTGTTTCTCAATAACGGCAAGGTTATATACCAGAATTTTTGAAAGTTTGTCGCTCCGTCTATGGAGGCGGCCTCATAGAATTCTTCTGAAATTGCTTGTAACCCGACGATAAATAGCATCATCATAAATCCAGCTAAAACCCAGACCTGAACCATGACTACTGTAAATAAAGCTAAGGTGGGGTCGTCCAACCAGCTAACCGGTTGAAACCCCATCCGGGTTAAAATGTGATTGACCAGACCAAAATTTCTGCTGAATAGCCACTTCCACATAGTTCCGGCTGCTACCATGGGTATCATATAAGGCCAGTAAAAGAAAACTCTCATAACCTTGGAAAAGGTGTCTTCTTCCTGGAGTAAAACACCTAAAAGTAAAGAAATTACGAATATTATGGGAACAGCCAGAAAAGTATACTTGAAAGACACCACCACGGAATTCCAGAACCATTTGTCTTTCATTAAATCAGAGAAGTTTTTAAGCCCCACAAACTTCATGGGACTTAAGATATCCCAGGAGAAAAAGCCCAGGATTATCATCAATATAATGGGAAGCAAATAAAATAAAAAATGGAAAACGAACCCGGGTATGACAAAAACAAATCTACTTTCCACTATCCCGCGCTTTATCACCAGCTCACCCCCACATTTCTAAAAGCTCCAGGAAAGAAAGGACTGAGCCTATTTTCCTAAAATAGGCTCAGTCCTCCGCATTTTACAGCTCACTTAAAATTCTTTGCGCTTCTTCCTTCCAGTGCTGAATCATTTCTTGAGCAGTAATGCTCTCTGAAATTCCTAAAGCCAGATCTTTTCTTATGGTATCGGTTAACCTGCTCCATACTGCAGTAGCTCTTACCTCAGTACTCCAGGCCGGAGCCCTTTCTGCTAAGACTTGGTGAACTTCTGCCCATTCATCTAAAAGAGGCTCTCCATAATCAATGCTATGGTCTTTATAGGCACTCAAGTCTCTGCTTCTTTTTATGTATTCAGTATATCCTTTGTCTTTGTCTGCTATCCACATTACAAAATCAGTAGCAGCTTTCTCCTTCTCGACATCTCCAGTTTGTGGTGCAGCTAAGAATCCTCCGCCTGATATACCAAACCAGTCTTCAATCACCGGCACATAACAGGGTGCTACATCGTTTTGCTTCTCAGCGTTGAAAGACTCTCTGGCCATCCAGCTACCTGCCCAATCTACAGCAGTTATCCCGCCAAAGAAGTTACTGGTATGCGATTCTCCCGACAGCCATTCAGCAGGAGGAACCAGCTCTTCTTTAAACAGGTCCACAAATTCATTTATTGCTTTTTCTGCATTTTCATATTGGTCCATTACAAAATTTCCTTCTTCATCTAATATCTTTATGTTCCACAAAGCTAAATAGCTAAAAAATTTGTCCGCAGAATATTCAATAGACATAGCATAGGGGGTTGCATTTTCGCTTTTCACTTTCTTTAGAACATCTTTGAACTCCTCCCAGGTCCAGGGTTCTGTTCTACCACCTTTAGGTGGATAAGCTATTCCTGCTTTTTCGAACATCTCTTTATTTATCCACACAGAGTAAGTTGTGAAGTGAAGAGGAACAGCGTGAACAATGTCTTCTTCTCCTAAGTAGACTTTTACAACATCATAGGTAGAGTCTTTATACTCCTGGGGAGATAATCCTAAGTTTTCTTCAATATCGGGACCTACATTCCTCAAAAATTGGGTCATCTGTGGCAAATATGTGGCAGTTGTTTCCAGTAAATCGGGTGGCTCTCCGCCCAGAAATACCAGCGACATCTTTTGCATATAGTTGGCATATGGAAATGCTACCACCTCAATTTTTACATCCGGATGCTCCTCCTGGTATAACTCTACTACCTGTCTTAGGACCCTTGCTTTACTTTCATCAGACGAATACATAGTTAACTCCACCGCAAAAGCAGAACCGAAAGTTAACACTACCAATAACGCTATGGTGATAAATAAAAGAACCTTTTTCATGGTTCAACCTCCTTTTTAAGGTATTTGTTCCCATCTTTTAATAGCTACTTCCCAGAGAAGAAATTACTTTTTACCGTCGCTCTTTCACCTCCTTATCCAGAACTTGATTTGAAAAATCAAAACTTTACTCCTATTACTCCTAACACTCCGGGGTCAAAGATACACTACTTTTGCTTCATCTGCCGATTGTCTGGCTTTCAGGCAAACTTCTGTAACCCGGAAAGAATCTTCGGCAGTTACTAAACACTTGCCTTTCCCTTCCACTTCTTTTAAAAAATCCAGAAATATGCTTCCTTCTGACTCTAAGGGAATCTCTCGGATGCCCGGTGTTTTGCCATCAATCAAAAGCACTTTATTTTTAATTACCTCAACAATCCCTTTGGTACCAACCACTCTTAACCGATCATCATCATGAGTTGGTGCATTATCAGGTCTGAAGTAATCTATGGTTAAAGAGGCAAAAATCTCGTTAGTAAGCACAAAATGACACAGAGCGGTCATTTCCAAATCTCCATGGCCCCGGTTATGTTTGGATGAATGAGAAGCATACACCGACACAAATTCTTCTCTACTAAACCATCTTATCCAATCCACCCCATGACTTCCCACCCAGGGGATGGTTCCTCCGTATACCTCCCTCGATTTGTAATTTTCTCCTCGCCTGCCGAGTTTATAAGATTTTTGAGTATTTAATAATCTTATCTCTCCTATAGAGCCGTCTTCCACATAGCGGTGAGCAGCTAAAAACCAGGGCTTATATCTAATCCCCAGCATGGCAACGAATGTTTTTTTACTTCTCTCATAAGCTTTTTTAAGTTTTTCTAAATCTTCTAACGTGGTCGCAACGGGTTTCTCAGTAAACACGTTTATGCTTCTCGTTAGAGCTTCCTCAGAAACTTTAGCTAAATCTCCAAAATAACAATTTATAACCGCTATATCAGGATTTATCTCATCAAACATGCTTCTATAATCTTCGTAAATAAGAGGTTTATATCCCAGCTTTATAACTTCCTGGCGTAAGCCCTCAATGTTTTCTCCCTCTGAGCCCGGAGCAATTCCAGCTATTTCCAGGTCTAAATCGCGATGGCATCTTACAGGGTCCAATACATAGTGATAATGTCCACTTGATCCTACTATACATAATTTCATATTTAAACTATCCCCTCAAATTGAATTATCTCGAGAAAAACGGATTAAAGGTTTTATAATCTTCTACATTTATCTCCGTAGAAGGAGTGGCCCACTTAATACCTAAATCGGAAAAAAGAGCCTTTTTTTCAAAAGCTTCATCAATTATCTCGTCTATACCTTCCAGTACTGTCTTATATTCTCCATCTTCGGTTTCGAACTCTCTCACTGATTCCCGGGGAATAGGAACTATTTTCCCGGCCGATTCATAAGCACCATTTATTGCCACCACAAAAGGCCTTGAATTAGCCGGTGTAGACCACAGCTCTTCTATAAGACCTAATTGTTTCTGAGCGGTGACCCTAAAAACCTCCAGATGAGGATTTACTCCCTGGTTATCAAACTCCAGTACCTCCCCATGGTTTAAAACCACTTTAGTTTTTTCTGAGAATTCCCAGAAAGCCCTGCCTTCAGTTCCTACTATTTCCATGTAAGGATCCCTTGTCCTTTCGCTGGCATGGGTTACATAAAAATATACTTTAGCTCCATTAACGGCCTCGGCTTTTAAACAAGAAGTGTCTTCTGCTTCGATATAAGTATGTGCTCTATAAAATTCTGCTTTTACGGTTTTCAAGCTCGCCGATTCATTCATAGACGGACCAAGGAGATAAAGCATATTATTCAAATAGTGGGCCAGAGCGTTGTGCATAGGGCCATCTAAGACGATGTGTCCATCATAAATGGTTTTCCCTGCCCACTCGTTTCTGGTATAATAAGATTTAAACCTCGGCCAGCAAGCTTTGCAACTTATTTCTCTAATTTCTCCCAGTTCTCCCCTAAGAATAATCTCTTTCAGCTTTCTAATGGTTCGGGAATGAATCATATGAAAACCCACCGAGCAGAATCTCTTCGTTCTTTTCTCTGTTTCGATAATTTTGTCCAGTTCCTGAATAGTAGGAGCAGGAGGCTTTTCCAGCAAAACGTTGTATCCGCTTTCCATAGCTTTGATAGCCATCGGTGCGTGAGTATGAATGGCAGTGGGCAAAGTTATAACGTCTATTAGCTTTTTCCCTTTTTCTAAGAGCTCAGAGAAAGAATCGTATATTTCTATCCCCTCTCTCTTGAGCTCTTTCCGTGACTCGAAATTTTTCCTCTTATCTTCAACAACCACAGCTCCTAGCTTGATATTTCCTTCTTCCTCGAGCTGCTTGATAAAATTTATATGTTCTTTAGCAAAGTTCCTAACTCCCACCACTGCAAAAAATACTTTTTCCACTGGACCACTTTCCTTTCCTTACTTTATAGTTTCCCGGCTCCCGCCTCACTGTTTACTATCGCTGGCACTGACATTGCAGGATCGATTCTTAAAAACAAAGTAGGTTCCCAACCAACAGATGGCTCTAATTGGTCATCTACATTAACATCGTTGTGAGCTTTAAGGAGGTTAGCATAGAATGGCTGGCTGGAAGGATAGGATATAACTGTGCCCTCCTCATATATGCAACTACCTTTCCATCTTCTTATTATTTTAGAGGCCGGAACTGTCCAGGATAAGTCAAAATAGTTGTTTTGAGCGTATGTTTTGGATTCTACCCCCACACCCCAGGCATAATCAAAGGGGTAAGGAGAGTGAGGATTGATTTTATAATAGTTGTTATAAACATGAACTTCTCCAAACCTCACCCGGGGAAGCCTTTGAGTAACATTCTCAAAAAGATTGTGATGGAGTGTAACCCTCAAATGTCCTCTATCACTAACATTACTATCGCTTGAACCTATGAGCATTGTCTTATCATGATTGTAAAAAACATTATATGAAATGGTTATTAAATCAGATTCTTTGGTTATATCTAAGAGTCCATCATGTTGCTGGAACAATCTTCCAAAATAAGTGGGAGCTTCGTTGTCGAGATATCTTCCATCACTGAAAGAACAGTGGTCAATCCAGATATTTCTGGAACCTTCTATAGAAACGCAATCATATTCGGAGTTCCATTCTCCAAACTCTCCATCAGTGGGATCCCATTGGGGGAAATAGTCAATCGGGCTTTCAAAAGTTATATTGCGAATTATCACATTGTGAACATTTTTAAGCTTTACAGTAGCTCCAATAATTTTAGCATCTTTTCCCACTCCTATTATGGTTTTGTTAGAACCTATATATATTAAAATATCATCAGCCTGATTCTTTTGAGACCTTGCTCTTGCTTCTTCGAGAGGTCCAGAAACTTCCTTTTCCCTTCCCCATTTTTCAGGAGCATATTCTTCCAGATATTTATTAAAATCAAATTCGGGATCCTTATAGGTTTCGTATGGCTCACTTATTTCAATGGTACCTTCTATGAATATAATTCTTGGAGTGTCATCTTCCATATTTTTCTCTCTATCCCCGCCAAGAGCCTCTATCAGTTCTTCCTTGGTTCTCACCAGATAAATATTTTCCATACTGGCCTGGGAACCACCAGATGTACCTTCTCCATAAGAGGCCCAACCATCACCTGGTTTCAGAGTTTCCCTACTCAAACTTAACAGTTCTCCGTCTATCCCGGGAGGTAGTTCAGTAGCCCAGGAAATACCCGCAATCCCCATTACCACCAAAAACACCAGTATTACCCTACCGGGCGGCTTCATAATATCACTCCTTTGCATAATATGCACTATCGTTGCCTTATATACATTATATAATATTAACTTCTAATTTGTCAAACAGGGGTTACTATAATGGACCCCGAAAACTGGACAGAGTAATAAGATGATGTTAACCTGGAAATGGAAAGGAGAAAGATAAGAAAATGGGTGACATCCGAAAAAAGTATGATGCAGCATTAAAAACTAAAATAG
>NZ_JAAYFP010000099.1:0-7613 GCF_012728195.1 Candidatus Sordicultor fermentans | reverse complement strand
GTTTCTTCATCTAGGATAGGAATAGGGACTCCCAGACCCACGGCCATAGAGCAACCATAGCCTCTCATGCTTACTCCCCACAACCAGTTAGCATTCATTCCTTTTAAATCTCCAATAACCGCCAGGGTTCCTGCTCCATCTTTGGGTATACCTCGTTCGTTTCTCTCTACTCCAGGGTTGTGTTGCGTCCCCTGCCAGGCTACATATCCCACTCCTCCTCCCAGAAAAATTCGCGTTCCTACCCCGATTACTCGATAAAAAGGGTCATTAAGCAGAGGAGAAAGTTGTCCGGCGGAAGAATAATTGGCATTGCCTAATTTGGGGAGCAAGACCCCCATATAGGTATACAGGGTTTTAGAAGAGAGGTTCACCGCCACGTTGTAGTTCTGGTAAGCATTGCGGGGGTTAAAAAGGTAGGCTTCGTTTAAGTCCGCCAAATTGATCCAGGTTACTAACTTTCGGCGGGGATAGCAAGCTGTTCCATAACCATAGGCCTCGAGAAGGACGTCTTTTCCTGCCACTAAATCCTGAATCACATGTCCTCCACCATACTTAAATTCTCCGGGATGGATTTTGTTGAGTGGGGCATCCTGAGCTACCTGCGCTGCCCCGATGTAGAAATCCACAGCAGCTAAACCAGAGTAGGCCATTACTCCGTTGAGATAGGCTTCGCTGACTTTCATGCGGGGCTTGGTGTGCCCGATATTAAAAAAAGCTCCTGATGAGCACATCACTCCAAAAGTGCCAGTGGTCACCACATCTACTTCTTGAGCAACCTTTTCTACACCTTTTTCTTCTACTAAGTCAATTACTTCCTCAGCAGTCACCACTACTGCTTTACCCTGTCGGATTTTTTCATTGATTTCTTCATAAGTCCGGAGTTTTTCTCCCATTTTCTCACCTCCTGCTATTTCTTCCTTATATAACAAAAAACCCCTCGTCGAGGGACGAGGGGTTAATCTCGTGGTACCACCCTATTTCGCTGGCACAAGCCAACCTCTTTTACACTGGAAGAGTGCAGTCTTTTTAACGGAGACTACCCGTAAACCACTACTTAATTTCGCAGCTTCAACTCCCAGGCCATTTCACCAGGTTCTGAATACCTGACTCCCACCTTATCCAGGCTCTCTCTAATCCTTCCCCTGGTTACTAATCCTGCTCTCAGTCTTTATTCTATTAAAGTGAGCTAAATTGTATAATTTCCCCCCTCGTTTGTCAATAGGGCGAGGGCTCTCTGTCAAATTGGGTGGAAACATTATCTTTGTGGTGAGAATCGCGGTAGTATCTTTCTCCAGTAAGCCTCTACATTCCTTAAACCCCAATATTTCTCTTTAGTATCTTAATCTCGGTGTTACAATCCTACACATAACCGTTTATAAAACTTCTGCCGACTTCTTAATTGTCCTCAAACATTTCTTTACCCATTTTAGTAATTATGCTGGTTGGCTATCATCCCTCCTGAAGAGCGAATTTCAAATTCTCGAGTGCACGCAGTACCCGCTTATTGATAAAAAGAAATGGAGAGAGTAAAATAGGAGAACCAAAGATGTGAAGGAGGAATCACCATGGATATTAAAGATTACACTCGAGAGATGGCTGATCGACGGTTTGCTACTCTGGAAACCTTGAAGACCATTACTGAATGGCTAAATGCTACCAAACCTACAGCCTTTTTAGAAAAAGGGGCGCCGGTTGGTGATGACCAGGTAAGAGAGATATGGCGGAGATGGGTGGATGCCTATAGTGATCTATTTGAAAAGACTAAAACCATACCCGATTTACTGATTGAGGATGTAAAAAGACTTTATGCCTGCGAAAAGGGAACATCTGAGAGCCAGTAGGATTTTGCTGGGAACTCAAACCCCGGTAGTGCATGAGCTCTTGGAGCTGGCAGTGAAACGGCAGGGAATGGAACACGGTTATCTGATTTCTAACTCAGATTATTTAGGTATGATAGGCCAGCTCCTCGGACAAGAAGCCAAAAGAGAGGCTGTTTTACATATTTTGCAAGATTGGGGGATAGTTACCTCGGAAGATGTGGATCATTTCTCCTCTTTTATTCCTTCTCGGCGAAAAAGCACTGTCTCTCCTTCAGCCCTTGAACAAAAGAAAAAACACCCAAAAAAGAATAAAACAAAAGAAAAGGGCAAAAACTCCTGAAAGAGATAGGAATTTTCCTCGGTAGTATTATCAGAGTTTTTGTGGTTAAGCATGCTCCCTGTATTTTATTTATTAACCAGGGCAAACAGAGTCTCTTTTTATGACCGCTTCTTCAGCGTATCTCCTCCCTTCTGTCATCATAAATTGCTTATTTCTCCTGAGGTGGGAGGAAAAACTCCCGAGGATTATCCCAGAGAATCATTTTACCGATTTCCTGAGCCTCATTCATGCTTAAATATCCAGTATCTACCATTTCTCCCAGAACCTGAGCCATAGTCTCCAGATTAAACAATATCGACCCCACTGCTCCTTCTACATTCCAGGAATCTCCCCCCATCATTATCCGGGATCCTCCGGTAGTCTCCAGCCACTCCCTGAGAGCCAGCCGAGAAAAAGCAGGGGATAAAAGAGGAAGCCATACTAAATCTAAATAGAGATGGGGATAAAAAAGCGCCATGGCTCCTGGCTCTCCCACCCAGGGAAACCCTCCATGGAAAAGAGAAACCTTTACTGTCCGGTATTCTTCCAGAATTGGCCCCAAAAGAGAGGGGGCTGTCTGAAAAGCTTTGCCCGGGCCGGTGTGAATTTGAATGGGAAGGCCTAACTCCTCAGCTTTTTGGAAAGAGTAATGGAAAATAAAATCCTGAAAATTAGCAATTTCCTCCGGGGTTTCTTCTCCTGCTTTTCGGTAAAAAGCCACCTCAGCTTTCGTTCGAGTTACCTGTTTAAAAGAAAGTCCCCGGTCATAGGCAATGGCAAGTTTAAGTGCAGAAATTCCCTCTCTCATCCCTTTTTGAAGAATGTGGTCAATCAGGCTTAAATATTCGCTAAAAGTTTCCACTTGTATCCTTTCTCGGTCGGCATAAAAATAGGGGCTTTGACCGTCGTGGTCACGGGCTTCCCGACTATAGCCAAAAAAGAAAGAATCCAGTCGCAGAACGGGAGAAAAAATTTCTCTATCTACTTGAAAATCTCCCACTATCCAGTAACGATCGAGAATGATTTTCTGGATATTTAATCGGCCAGACAACCACTTTTTTATCATATCATCCTTTTCATAGCTCTCTCTGATTTGCTGAGAAAGACCTTCCCAGTTTTCCCGGTTGAGGGTGTTTTCTCGAAATTCATACATAAACTGGAACGCTCGAATTAAATAGCGGTAAAAAGAGCTTGCGGGAATGGTTTTAAGTCGAGACAATAACTCTTCTCGAGTTAAGCCAGAGCTTTTTCCTGTGGTACCAGATAGAATCCAGGATAAATAGCTCCGTTCCAGAATAGATAATAGAATATCGGGGTTTTCTCTAAACTGCTTCGGGGGAAGCAAGTGCTCATGGGTATCAATTTTAGGACTCTCCAAAAAAAGAGAAAACAGCTCTTGAGAAAATTTGTTCATTTTTCGACCTCCTCTCGGTTATCATAATTATATAGTTAATCACAAAAACCACAGAAGGTAACCTCACTCTGCAATCTTTTTATAAAAGCCTCTGGACACCTCGTAAAGACATTCAGGGGGGACATCCCTTTTTGTCATGTCCAAAACTACCTGCGGTGCTAAAAAGTTAAAAGACAGATGCAAAAAAGAAATAACAAAAGACAAGAAACTACTGGGGATAGAAAACATCCTCAGTGCCTGCAGCGTAGGATTAAAGGTTAAAAGCAACCTGATTTCCCGCGAGTATTTTATAACTATGAACCTCTAAAAACCTGAAAATAAACTGCTTTGTGGCAATATTTTCTTCACAAATCCTTTTAATAACAGTCATGATTATAATTATGAAAACAGGGTTTTAACGACTCCGCATTCACAGTTTTCCCATTATGGATGGTCAGCTTTTTATCCAGTTTATTGTTCTCATTTACCTGAGTGCTTTGCGGAAAAAGATGCGAGATACCGGGCTGATTGAGAAGTACACAGTTTGGGATCTGCTCCTGGAGTGGAAGGCACTGACTCAAGTTTGCTATTGCAGCAAGTATGAACCCATTTTCACAGAGATCACCAAGCCCCAAACTATAGAGAGTCTGGGGCTTGACCCGAAACATAGTTATAATTTTCCGGGAAATTAGGATGTAAAGCTTAGAAGTTGCGGATGGAACCGGCTCCAGTGGGAACTTATCCAACTCTGAAAAAAGTAACCCAAGGGTAAAAAAGTGGTAAAATGAAAATCAACTTGAGTTATTAGGGTGAGGTTTAATTCGATGACACCTGTCAACCCCAGAGAACAACTGATCGGATTGGGAGCTGAAAAGTTAGCCGATGCTCTTTTGGATTTATCCACCCGCAGCGACCAGGCCAGGAAACTAGTTGAGCGATTACTATCCTCTCCGGAGGATAGCCTCCGGTATTTTAAGGCAAAATTAGCTGGCCTAAAGCGGAGAGAGCGATTCGTGGGAAAAGGAGAAGCTCGCAGTTATGCCCAAGAACTAGCAGATTTTTTAGCCGATATCCAGGCGGTAATAGAAGACCCCAAAACTGGGCTAGAGCTTGTGGTAGCTCTCTTTGAAATTGACAGCAAAATTTTAGAATCCTGTGACGATTCTTACGGGTTTATGGGAGAGATATTTCGTTTCGATGCCACTGAGCTTTTTACCCATTATGCTCGGGATATAGCAAATAAATCATACCTGTCCGACTTAGTTTTCAAGCTTTACCAAGAAGACGAATACGGAGTCCGGGAAAAATTGGTGGACCAAGCTTCCCAATTTTTGCCCGAGGAAACTTTGCGCTCCCTGGCCCAACGGTTCTGGGAGAATGCCGAAAATATTGATAAAACTACCACAGATGGTCAATATACTGCTCGACACTCTCTTTTTGCAGTAGAGTCATTAGCTCGTCAGCTACAGGATGCTCCCCTGTTTGAGAAAGCTGCCTTAGCTATCTGGCCCGATCTTTCTCCTGCCACCTGTTTAAATATTGCCGAGGTCTATTTAGAAGCACAAGACCCGGGGAAAGCCCTTCATTGGGTAAAGCAAATTCCACAAAAGACAATTTTAGAAGAATATAGGCGAGATAAATTGTTGTTAGATGTTTATCGAAAAATCAACGACCAGGAAAAATTAGCAGAAGTAGCCTGGAAAATGTTCCGTCAACACAAAGACATCGATACTTTAGAAGAGCTTTTGTCCATCATTGGCGAACACCAACGAGAAAAAGTGATAGCCGAAGCCAGCCAGGAAATTTTGGTCACTCCTTCTTTTTCCTATTCTGATCTATCTTTCTTGCTTGATACCAACCAGATTGATCTCGCCCAAAAGTATCTATTGGAAAATGTAACTGCTTTAAACGGCGACCTGTATAATCTCATGTTGCCTCTGGCCCAGCGTTTTGAAAAGGAAAACCGGCTACTTGCGGCTACCGTTATCTACCGGGAGCTTTTGGAATCTATTCTGAGCCGAGCCCAATCCAAATATTATCACCATGGAGTACGCTATTTGAAAAAATTGGAGGAACTTGCCCCTCAAGTTTCTGACTGGCAGGGGTTTCCACCTCACGAGCTGTATTACCAAAAAATAGCAGAGACTCACGCTCGGAAGAAAAGCTTCTGGCTCAAATATGAGAAAGGTAAATAAAGTTAAGTTTTGCACTAATCTTAAGAGGGGGTAAATCATGAAAAGAAAATTTGATCGGGTATACCAGTTCAAAATCACTTTAAAAAGAATCAAACCACCCATCTGGCGGCGAATCCAGGTTCCAGAAACCTATACTTTCTGGGATTTACATGTGGCCATCCAGGATGTTATGGGCTGGCAAGATTACCACCTTCATCGGTTTGAAATAGTTAATCCCGCTACAGGAGCTCTGAAGCTAATAGGACTTCCTAGCGATGACGACGATTGGAGCAGGGCAACTCTTTCCGGCTGGAGGCAGAAAATTGCCAAGTGGTTTACTCCGGAAAATAAAGTAGCAGTATATTTTTATGATTTTGGTGATGGCTGGGAACACGAAGTAGAACTAGAAAAAATTCTACCTCGAGAAACCGGGGTTAGGTATCCAGTATGTCTGGGAGGGAAAAGAGCCTGCCCTCCGGAAGATTGTGGAGGGGTTTCGGGATACGAAAGACTCTTAGAAATCATTAGCAATCCAGACGATGATGAATACGAAGAAATGTTAACGTGGTTGGGAGGAAAATTCGACCCCGAACACTTTGACCCGAAGAAAGTAGTATTTGACGACCCTGCCATCCGCTTTAAGAAAGCCTTTGAGGAGGAATAGATACGCCAAGGAGATGATAGGGGGTGCGCCTGATTGTTTTGTGAACGGCAATAAGGGGGAGTGCCCCTTATTGCCACCCGAAGGAGAAAAACTAAAAATAAAAGACTAAAACTTAAAAGCTTAAAAAACTAAACACTAACGGGATAGCCCCAGGTTTTCATTGTTATCTGGTGCTGCGAAGCAGCATGGGGCCTCCCCTGTTAGTCCTGAAATTAGTAATCGGGAATCCAGAGACTTTTACCCTTAAATAATTTGGATTCCTGATAGAACCATTCAGGGGTGACGACACGGAGGCTTTTTCCTCCGGGTTATTTTTGTCTTTTTCTTTTGTCTTTTTGTGTTTTCATCTTTTCAGGGGGTTTATAGGGGGGTGGCGAGTTGATTCACCCTCACCTTGCCTCTCTCCAGAGAGAAAAACGGCCATCTCTCTAAACCGTCATCGCGAGCTCGAATAGCCTGGTGTCGCTTTCCTCAAGTTGTTATTGCGAGCAGGCAGATTTTGCTGACCTTGGCGATTCCTCCGGGCAGGCATTGTGAATTCGTAGCATCAATATGTGGTAATCTCGCCTTTTCTTTCTGAGATAATTCAATAAATATAAAAGCGAGATTATCTCCTATATTCCTTATAGCAAAAGAAAAGACTCCACACAAAAGAAGGGGGCAACGCTCCCTTCTTTATGACCTGTCATGCAGAAAACTATATCTCTTTAATGTTTGACGAACACCTCACAACCTGACTCGCCCCCCTTGTCAACAGTTAGAAAGATTAGTATCATTACGTGAATGCATAGACGTTTTGAAAATGAAAAAGCTGCTGTGAGAGAAAATAGAGAACCATTTGAATATCGGAAAAGCGTCATCCGGGCAGACCAGTGCCGCTACTCAATAGAATTAGAGGTTTGAAAAGTGTGCCCCCCAGAGAAAAAAAGAATAACTCTTTTTTCTCTTTTCTTCTCTTTTTTTAAAATTGGAGCTTTTACCTGGGGAGGAGGGTATGCTATGCTCCCCTTGATTAAGCGAGAAATAGTAGAAAAAAAGAAGATGTTAACCGAAGAAGAATTTATTGAAGGGCTTTCTGTAGCTCAGAGCTTACCGGGAGCGATTGCTATAAATACTGCTTGCTTTGTGGGAAGAAAGGTAGGAGGAATAACGGGAAGCATTGCAGCTATCTCAGGAGCAGTTCTTCCTTCTTTCCTGGTTATTATGTTTGTTGCCTCTTTTTTCCTCCAGTATAGACACCTGG
>NZ_JAAYFP010000098.1:0-14469 GCF_012728195.1 Candidatus Sordicultor fermentans | reverse complement strand
ATGGGTTCCTCTCTGGCTTACTATTGCCTCTGAAGCCACTCCTCCGGAAAGCTCGGGGTGGGCTACCGGTATTGCTACAGCAATACAGTCTATTGGAGGGTTGGCTGGTCCTCCTCTATTTGGTTTTATTGTCAAAATGAGACAGAGCTTTGACCCCGCTCTTCTGTTTCTTCTAATAATGAATTTTATTACCATAGCTAGTATTGGATTTCTCAAAAGCTTGAATAAGAAAGAGGTTTCTTCCTCTATCTATTCTGGTGAATGAGCTCTATTTTGAATATAATCTGTGAAGAAACCTGTAAGCTGACGATATACCCCACAGCTCGGTTATCTCAAGCCCGGATGTTTTAGGGTGGTTAGTCTGCAGGAAAAACTGTAACCGTAGTTTCCCACCCGAATAAGCTTGGAGAAAATTAGCTCTACTATATTTAATTAATAAACTGATTTCTGTGACTCGATGAGTAGACTAATAGATAAAGAATAAAAAAGAAAATCGGGGGTTGTAATAGAAATTGTCAATTTAGGTGTTTTTGTCTGAATCAAGAAAGCTGGATACTAAATAACACTGCAAGGGGGTCTGGTTATGCCTTTAGTCGAAATAAAACCGGATATTTACTGGATAGGAGTTAACGATCATACTACTGACCTTTTTGAGGGATTGTGGCCTATTGACGAAGAGGGAGTTTCTTACAATTCGTATTTGGTTAAAGACGAGAAAATAGCCATTGTCGATTTAGCCAAATCTTTGAAGGTAGACGAGTTTCTAAGTCATGTAAAGGAGCTGGTTGATTTTTCTCACATCGATTATATAATTTTAAATCATTTAGAGCCTGACCACACTGGTGTTTTGAATATTTTATGGAAGCTCTCTCCCCGGGCTACTATTGTATGTTCTCCACTCGCGGAGGAAATGGTTTCTTCATTTTACGGTATTAGAGAACGTATTAAAGTAGTAGAAGATGGAGAAGAAATTTCCCTGGGAGAGAAGACTTTAAAGTTTTTTCTCACTCCCATGGTTCACTGGCCAGAAACTATGATGACCTATGAGATGAATTCTCGGACTCTTTTCTCCTGTGATGCTTTTGGAGGTTATGGGTCACTACAGGGAGCGATATTTGATGATGAGTGCAGTGATTTTGAATTCTACAGGAAGGAATCTCTGCGCTACTATGTTAATATTGTAGCTAAATTCAGCCCTATGGTGATTAAGGCTATTGATAAACTATCCTCCTTGGCCGTAGATTTAGTAGCTCCTTCCCATGGTCTTATCTGGAGAAAAAATCCCTCTTTGATTGTAGATTTGTATCGCCAGTGGGCCAGTTATGCAGAAACGGGAGGAGAAAAGGGTGTAACTTTAGTTTATGGCTCTATGTATGGTAATACAGAAGCCATGATGGATGCCGTGGCTCGGGGAGTAGCAGAAAGTGGAGTAGCAGTAGAAATTTTTGATGTTCGAAGAACCAACCCCAGCTATATTCTTCCTTCTCTGTGGGTAAATAAGGGAGTAATAGTAGGAGCTCCTACTTATGAAACAGGTCTTTTTCCCCTTATGGTTCACCTTTTAGATCTGGTTATTCGTAAGGGGATAAAACATAAGAAAACCCTCTTTTTTGGAAGTTATGGTTGGTCAGGAGGAGGAAAGAGGGAGTGGGAAAAAATGGTTTCTCCTCTTAACTGGGAGATAGTGGATAGTTTAGAATTTAAGGGTGGAGCTCATTCGGAAGTTTTAGCTCAAGGTAGAGATTTAGGTAAGAAATTTGGAGAAGTGATTAAAAATCTATAAATAAGGGGGAATGTCTCGTGTTAAGTAAAAAGCTGGAAGGTGCTGTTAACGAACAAATTAAAAACGAGCTTTACTCTGCTTATCTCTATTTAGCGATGGCTGCCCATTGTGAGCATAAGAATTTTAAGGGGTTTGCTAACTGGCTCAAGATTCAGGCTAAAGAGGAAGTTGCTCATGCTATGCGGCTCTATGACTTCGTGAATGACCGGGGAGGGAAAGTGGTGTTAAGTGCTATCGACCAACCTCCGGCAGAATACCAATCTCTTACTGAGATATTTGAAAAAGTCTTAAATCATGAAAAAGGAGTTACTACTAAAATTAATCATTTGTACGAGCTGGCTAAAGAAGAAAATGACTATCCTTTGCAAGTGCATCTCCAGTGGTTTATCGACGAGCAAGTAGAAGAAGAGAAGAACCCTGCAGAAATATTGGCTATGTTGCAACTTATCGGAGAAAGTGGAAGCGGTATAATGATGTTAGATCATGAGTTGGGAGAAAGAAAAGATTGATTTGAACTCTGTCTTCAGTAGTTAGAAATTTTTTCAAAAAATTAATTTTGACCTGTTGACAAAGTTCAAAAGAGGTGATAAAGTGTGATTACCACCGGTTCTGAGGAACTAGGCCAGAGGATGGAAGAAAGAGCCTCTTTTTTGAAAGATGGGAGGCTCGAAGCTTTTGAGTGGAAGTCCATCCTGAAGTTTCTCACCCGAAAGGGTGAGAAAAGAAAAGGCTAATGTTCGTTAGGACCGGTGGCTTTTTTATTTGTGTTTTTTGATAGATTTGCAGCTTAAGGAGGGCGAGTTGTGGATACTATAAGTTTTATGGAGTTGTGCAAAACTGGAACTCTTGTGGATATCCAGAATGCTATTCAGTCTGGAGCGGATGTCAATGCTTTAGATAACCACTTACGTACCCCTTTAATGTTTGCCGCTCGTTTTAATCCTCATCCCGAAGTTATTTCTTTCCTTATTCAGTCTGGAGCAGATGTCAACGCTAAAGATAAGGCAGGGTGGACGCCTCTTATGTTTGCTGCTCGTTTTAGTACTTCTCCCGAAGTAGTAAAAGTTCTTCTGGAAAAGGGGGCAAACGCCAAAATGGTGGACAAGAGCGGGAAAAAAGCTATAGACTATGCCCGAGAGAACCCTGCTCTTCAGGGGACTGAGGTTTTATCCCAGCTAGAAGAGATGGGAAAAGGCTGAGATTTATTGTGGCTTCGAGCATATTTTCTTCTTGCTCTTTTTGTTGGGGTAAACAAAGTATCTACATGAAAAAGAGAAAAGGAGAGATTTAGCACCAACTGCAGAAGCACGGTAACGACGCCTTTCGGGGCGTTATAAAGGAGTTCTCCTGGAGTGTTATTGCATACATACCTAGGTGTGGTAATCTCTCCTTTTTCCTGGTGGTTTTTCTTAAGTCACAGGACGTCTTTTCAAATCGTGATTTTTTCTAAAATAGGAATGTGTTTTTCCCTCAATACCTTTTCAGCTTCTTCTAACTTTTCTACTCTCAGCACTACATATGCTTTTCCCCCCTGGGGAGAAACAAAGGCATAGAGATATTCGATGGGGATATTTTGGTGGGTAAGAATACCTACTACCTCGGCTAATCCCCCCGGGCGATCTTCTACTCCTACGGCTAGAACTTCGGTTAAAGTAGCGGCAAAATTCTCTATTTTCAATTTTTCTACTATTTCTTCCGGATCTTCTGCAATAAATCTCAGGACCCCGAACTCGGCAGTATCAGCTAAGGAAAGTGCTCGCAGGTTTACTTCCCACTCTTTCAGTTTGTAAAGCACTTCATAGAGGCTACCTGGCCTGTTTTCTAAAAATACTGATATTTGCTTCACAAAATCTCCTCCTTTTTTCGTAGATCTATAACCCTTTTAGATTTTCCTTCGCTACGAGCAATACTTTTAGGCTCTAAGAGTTTTACTTCGCAACTTAAATTTAACTCAGTTTTCAATTTTTCTTCGATTTGTTTTTTTAATCCTTCCAGTACTTTTATCTGGTCAGAAAAAAATTGGGGTGTAACTTCCACTTGAATCTCAATTTGATCTAAAAAGTTTTCTCGGGTAAGGACAATTTGGTAATAGGGCTCCACTCCGTCAAAGCTTAAAACGATACTCTCAATCTGAGAAGGATAAACATTTACTCCTCTAATGATGAGCATATCATCGGTGCGAGAGAAAACTCTTTTCATTCTTACCAGTGTTCTTCCACAAGAACAAGGCTCGTAGTTGAGAGAAGAGATATCTCCAGTGCGATAACGGACTATGGGGGTTCCTTCCTTGGTAAGGGTAGTAAATACCAGCTCTCCTTCTTCCCCGGGGGGGAGAACTCTTCCCGTTTGGGGGTCGATTATCTCAGGAAGAAAGTGGTCTTCAGAGATATGTAATCCTTCTCTTTCTTCGCATTCAAAGGCCACTCCCGGTCCGATAACTTCGCTCAGTCCATAAATATCAAAAGCCCGGATGGGCAATTTTTTTTCTATGTCTTCTCGCATCTCTTCTGACCAGGGCTCGGCTCCAAATACCCCGATGCGCAGGCTGCTTTCTTTCCAGTTAATATTGTTTTCTCTGGCTACTTCAGCCAAATAAAGGGCATAAGAGGGAGTGCAAGCCAGCACGGTTATTTTCAGGTCTTTCATAATCTGGATCTGGCGAAGAGTGTTACCGGCAGAAGCAGGAACTACAGTAGCACCCAATTTTTCTGCTCCGTAGTGAATCCCTAACCCTCCAGTAAAAAGACCATACCCGAAAGAGACCTGGATGATATCTTCCTCATCTACTCCATAACTGGAAAGTGCTCGGGCAGCAAGCTCCGCCCAGGATTCTATATCTTTTTTAGTGTACCCTACTACTGTTGCTGTTCCTGTGGTGCCTGAGGAAGAATGAACCCGCACTACATTGCGCAAGGGCTCAGCTATAGCTCCGAAAGGGTAAGCTTGACGAAGGTCCTCTTTGGTAGTGAAAGGTAGATGGGAAAGGCAAGATAAAGACTTAATATCGTAAGGATTAATTTTTCTTTCCTCCAGTTTTTTACGGTAATAGGGCAGATTGTGATAGGCGCGGATAAGTATTTTTTTAAGTCTGCTAAGCTGAATTTTTTCCAGCTCCTCCCGGGGAAGGAGCTCGTAGTATTCATCCCAGAATGGCGTTGTTCTCACCTCTTTTTAGTTTATATTTTACCACTTTATTGGTGTTTAAGTACAACCTTACAAAAAACAGTTACGATGGCGACTATTTCTGGGTAGCTTTTTTTGCTGCAAAAATTTTAATTTGAACATTGAGCTCCTTTTTGCTTTGTGTTAAATTGAGCACAAATCAGTCAAATTAGTGCAATATAATTTTCGAATATTAAGTAGATGGATAAGAGTGAGCGCTTAACTAAAATTTTGGAAATCTTGAGAACCGAAGGTAATGCCTCTACTAAATATTTAGCTAATGTTCTGCAAACCTCAGAAGCTACTGTAAGAAGAGATTTGGCAGAGCTTTCCTCAGAAGATAACCTTCCTATAGAGAGTGTCCACGGAGGGGTTATCTACTCCTTGGAAAAAGCAGGGTCGGAACCCATGTTTGATTTAAAACTTTCTCAGCGAGTGGAAGAGAAGAGGAAGATGGCTAAGTCAGCAGCCAGTTTAGTAGAAGACAGAGATACAGTAATTCTGGATTCGGGTAGCACCTGTTTTTATTTAGCTAAAGAATTAGTCAGAAGAAAGGGTTTAAAAGTTGTTACCGTAGATATAAAAATAGCAGGAGAATTAGCTAAATACCCTAACATACAAACTATTATTATAGGAGGAGAAATAAGACCGGGCTATTTTAGTGTGGGAGGAGAAATGGGAGCGAGATACCTTAGTGAAATTAAATCTGAAAAAGGATTTATAGCTACTGATGGATGGGACTTGAGTGGCACTTATAATTCTTCTACATTTGAGGTTGGGGTAAAAAAGATGATTATCAAAAATTCAATCAAGACTTTTCTCGTAGCTGTCCATACTAAATATGACCGGGTGGCATTTGTTAAAGTAGCTGACTTAGAGCAATTTGAAGGCATTATAGTTGATAGCCCTTTGCCGGAGGAAATCTTGAATGAGCTTTCAAGAAGAAATGTAAAGGTATTTTGGACTTGAAAAGATCTTTTAACACTAGAATTATAAACCATCGTAAGAATTAAATTCATGTTAAGAAAGGAAGGTGGTAAAGCACAAGATGTGTTTTTCAACGGATTTTAAATTCTTTGGTGGTGCTATTCACGGTTAAGAGCAGGTTGTGATGGTATTCGGTTTGTTAGTTTATAAATCAAACGGTAAGGGAGGATTGAACAATGGCTAAAAGGCTGTTATCTTTGTTGGTTGTTATTACTCTTCTGGGAGGCTTTGTATTGTTTGGAGGAGGTCTTCAGGCAGAAGCCGAGGAGCTAGTTTTTGCCACGGTAGTCAAATCAGTAGCTTTTAACTGGTTCATTAGAATGGAAGAAGGAGTTCTTCAATTTGGAAAAGACTATGGAGTGAAAGCTTTCATGGAAGGGCCTTCAGTAGCGGATTCTGCTCAACAAGTTGCCATAATTGAAGATCTTATTGCTCAAGGAGTAGATGCTATTATTAATGTGCCTTATGGAGTTGAAGAACATGAACCAGTGCAGAAAAAAGCTATGGATGAGGGAATCATAGTTGTAACTCATGAAGCTTCTTTTGTTAAAAATGCCCACTATGACCTCGAAGCTTTTGACAACAAAGCTTATGGTGAAGAAATGATGAAAGAGTTAGCTACTCGTATGGGTGAGAAGGGTAAATATGTTCAGTTTGTGGGCTCTCTCACCAATGCTTCCCACAATGAGTGGCAAGACGCTGCCCTTGCTTACCAGCGTGAACACTATCCAGAAATGGAATTTATTGGGAAATATGAAAGCAAAGAAGATCAAGAGATAGTTTATAACACGGTTAAAGATCTGTTAAAGACCCATCCGGACCTTAAAGGTGTAATGGGTTCAGCTGCTCTCGATGTAGTTGGTGCTGGGCGTGTTTTTGAAGAATTGGGCATATCTGAAGAAACAGTAGTTGTAGGTACTAGCATACCTTCCTACGCAGGCGAGCTTCTTAAAACCGGGGCAGTGGATTTGGCTATGACCTGGGATCCTGCTACTGCTGGTTATGCTGCCAATGTGGTAGCTTATAAAATTATCCAGGGTGAAGAGATAACCGAAGGGATGGATCTCGGAGTTCCCGGGTATGAGTCAATCAAGATAATAGAAAATGAGAGTGGAGTGCCGGTAATTTACGGAGCAGGTTGGGCTAAAATCGATGCCAGCAATATGGATCAGTATCCTTTCTAGGTTGAAAATGCGAAGGGGTAGAGGCGGGGTTAAAGCCCCGCCTCTTTAAATTTATTAGGAATGTGAGAGAGCAAAAATGAACGAAGAGCTGCTTCGAGTAGAGCATATTAGTAAGTATTTCGCTGGAGTTAGAGCGTTGGATGACGTGAGTTTTAATATAAACCGGGGAGAAGTTCGGGGCTTGGTGGGAGAAAATGGTTCGGGAAAATCCACCATGATTAAAATCATTGCCGGAGTTTACGAACCAGATAAGGGTGATATTTACATCAACGGAAATCACTATAAACGGTTGACGCCCATCATCTCTATCCGGGAAGGGATTCAAGTTATTTACCAAGATTTTTCTCTCTTTCCCAACCTCACGGTGGCAGAGAATATTGGAATAAATCGGGTGATATCTAAAGGTGGAAGAGTAGTAAATTGGAAAGAGGTATATGAATCTGCTAAAGAAGGTCTCTCTCGGGTAGGTGCCGATATTCCCCTGGATGCTATAACTGGTGAACTCCCTACCGCCGATAGACAGATTATTGCCATTGCTCGAGCCCTTTTGGAGGACGCCCGGCTTATTATTATGGACGAGCCCACCACCGCCCTCACTCAGCTCGAAATTCAACATCTTTTTAAAACTATCAATGACCTTAAAAAGCGAGGTATTTCCATTTTATTTGTCAGCCACAAATTAAATGAGGTGAAAGAGATATCGGATAGCATCCTTATTTTCCGGGATGGTAAAAAAGTGCTAGATCAAGAAGCTGAAGAGCTCGATATAAAAACTATGGAATACTATATGACTGGTCGACAAATTGACACGAGCTCAATTGCCTATAGCGAACCGGAAGAGGCTCCTCCTTTGCTAAAAGTGGAAAATCTGACTCTTCGTCCTTGTTTTTCTAATGTGTCGTTCGAGCTAAAATCCAGGGAAGTATTAGGCATTACTGGTTTGCTGGGTTCGGGCCGAACAGAGCTTGCTCTTTCTCTTTTTGGTGAACTACCAGCTGAATCGGGTGAAATCTGGCTGGAAGGTAAAAAAGTTTTCATAAAGAGAGTTCAAGATGCAATGGAACAGGAAATCGGATATGTTCCAGAAGACCGGATCAAAGAAGGGCTTTTCCTTGAGCAATCTATCTCTAATAATCTTGTAGTTACAATTATTGATTGGTTGGCTAGCAAAATGGGGATTATCCGTAACCAGACTAAGCTTAAAACAGCAGAGGAATGGGTTAGTAAGTTGGAAATCAAAACTCCTTCAGTAGAAAATCCGGCTAACAGCCTCTCGGGAGGCAATCAGCAGCGAGTGGTTTTAGCTAAATGGCTTGCTGGTAACCCTAAAATTCTTATTTTAAATGGACCAACGGTGGGAGTGGATGTAGGTTCTAAGGCTGCCATTCATGAGTTAATTCGCAACTTGGCAAAACAGGGGATGGGAATTATATTGATTTCTGATGATATTCCCGAGCTGATGCAGACCTGTAATCGGATATTGTTGATGAGAGATGGAAGAATTGTGAAGGAGTTTCGACGAGAAGAAACTAACGAGGAGGAACTCCACAGGCATCTAGTGGCAGCTAAAAATTGATTTGGTTTTGTAAACTAGTGGAAACCGAGGGAGATAAAACAGGAAGGTTCTACGAAAAATGAAAAAATTACTAAATTCACACGAATTTGTGGTTTTTCTAATTTTGATGATTATTTCAATAGTTATCGGTTTCAGAAATCCTCTATTTTTTTCAGCTTCTACCCTTTTTGATATTGTTCGCGGTTCAATTGTTTATTGTATTATGGGTCTGGGAGTACTGATGGTCCTTATTTCTGGAAATGTTGATATTTCTTTTGTAGCTATAGCGGCTATGACTTCTTATTCTACTCATATGTTACTTCTTGGGCTCGGCTATAGCGGTGGTATCGGGCTTTACTTGGTTGTCAGCATAGTTTTTGGACTATTGGCTGGTTTGCTTATGGCTTTTATTGTCAATCAATTTGACCTTCCTATTTTTTATGTATCATTGGGCTATCAAACTTTGTGGTATGGGTTTAATCTCTTTTTCATTGGTCGTGCCATGAACTTCAATTTACCAGAGGGTTTGGTAGGTTATTATTCCCGTTTTCTGATAAAGGTTAAAGATCCGGTAGCGGGAGAAACCGGCCTTCATGTATCGGTGGTCTATCTGCTTATAATCGCGATTTTTGTGTGGTGGTTGTTAAAATATACCACTTTTGGGCGGGGATTGTACGCTATGGGAGGTAACCGGGAAGTGGCAATCAGAGCTGGTTTCAATGTTAAACGCATAACTTATCTCATGTTAGCTCTGAGTGGTGCTTTAGCTGCAGTTGCGGGAGTTATTCAAGGTGCTTACAGTCGTTCTTTCAATCCAGTTTTGTTTATGGGTCAAGACTTGGATGTTATAGCAGCAGTAGTGATAGGGGGAGCAGCTATCACCGGAGGACGAGGGTCAGTCGTTGGAACTATCCTTGGAGTGTTATTAATTCAGGTACTTAACCGGGGTCTCATCTTCCTAGGGGTTTCGGCCGAATGGCAGAAAATGGTGGTTGGTTTGGTGTTAATTATCTTTATTTCGATACCAGCGATTGCGGAACAGCGACAAGGGCGACTTAAGTATTTTCCAATGGGGAAAGAAAAATGAAGGTGGACTAGAATATGGCTGAACAAAAAAGAGGTAAATTTCCAGGAGGGTTTAGGTTTAATATTGAAGACAGGGTTTTGCTGTTATCAGTAGTCTTAATAATTCTGGTTATTTTTTTTGGTGCGATAGAGGACCGTTTCCTTACTGGCAGTAGCATAAGGTCAATGGCTTTCCAGTGCCCAGAGATTGGACTTATGGGCCTGGGCATGGCCATTGCTATGATGATTGATGGGATAAATCTTTCTATTAACGATACTGCTAATTTATCTGCATTGATAGCCGGACTATCTATAGTAAAATTGGCTCCCTTTTTTGCAGGTCATGAGTTTCTCTCTATAGTAGTAGTCTTTTTGGTGGCAATAGCTACGGGAGCTGCCTGTGGAGCTCTGAATGGCTTATTAGCAGGATACATAGGCGCTCCGCCGATTTTGGCTACTCTGGCTACTTTAACTTTGTACCGTGGGATTTCGGTGGTAATAACTGGAGGCAAGACCCTCACCGGTTTCCCCAAGGAGTTATCAATTATCGGTCATCAGGTAGTTATGGGGATTCCCATTCCTTTTGTTATTTTCCTTATAGTGGGTATTTTAATGTATTTTGTTCTCGAATATACCACTTTTGGGTTTAAGGTTCGAATGTCAGGTACCAATCCCACTGCGGCCAAATTTTCGGGAATTGATAATAGATCTATCGCCATGAAAGTTTATATTTTAAGCGGCATTCTTGGGGCCATAGCGGGCATCATCGTGATGAGTCGGACTAACTCAGTGGCTTATGAATATGGTACTAGGACGTATATTTTGTTAACCCTGCTTATTTCAGTTTTGGGAGGTACTTCTCCTGGTTTTGGTAATGTGGTTGGAGTTATTTTGGCTACTTTCATTTTACAGGTATTGTCTACCGGGTTTCATATGTTGCTCCTGGGTGTGCGAGGTAGTTCCTTTTTCAAAGATTTTTCCTGGGGTGTTCTTTTTATCGCTATTCTCATAATTGACCATTTTATGCGTCGCGAAAAAAGTATATAGTTATAAAGGAGAATACTATGGATAAGCGCTGGAAAGAGTTGGGAAGTTTATTAGTTAATTATTCTACCGAGGTTAAGCCAGGGGAACGGGTAATGATTGCCATGACGGAAATAGAAACCTATCCTCTGGTGCGGGCAATTTATGAGGCATGTATTAAAGCAGGGGCTCATCCTCAAGTGCAGTTTCTCTCTGAAGAACTAAATCGATCATTATTAAAATATGGAAACGAAGTACAAGTTGAGTGGATACCAGAGATTGAAGCCTACGGTATGGAATGGGCTGATGTGTATCTGGGACTGCGAGGCGCCCATAACCTGGGCGTTTTCTGGGATATCCCTTCAAACAGACTTTCTAAGTTCAGGAACACTATGGGTAAAATATCCACTATGCGCTGGGAAAAAACCCGCTGGTGTTTGCTGCGAGTGCCTAATGCTTCTTTGGCTCAAGAAGCAGGAATGGATGAAGAGACCATCACGGATATGTTTTTTAACGCCTGTTTTCTGGATTGGTCAAATTTGAGCCGGGAATGGGAAAGATGGGCTCATATCCTTAACCAGGGTAAGCGGGTGCGAGTAATAGGGAAGAATACCGATTTGAGTTTTTCTGTGGAAGGGCGGAAGTGGCAGGTTGCTGATGGGAAAATAAATATGCCCGATGGTGAAATCACTACGTCTCCAGTAGAAAATACAGTTGAAGGCGAGATATACTTTGAGTTCCCAGGTGTGTTGGGAGGGCGTTTAGTGCACGATATCTATTTACGGTGGGAAAAAGGGGAATTAGTAAAAGCTACCTCGTCTACCAATCAAGATTTCCTCCAGGCAGTAATTCATACTGACCCGGGAGCTAGCCGAATTGGGGAGTTTGCTTTTGGTACTAATCCAGAAATAAAATACTTTTGTAAAGATATACTATTAGACGAAAAAATTGGTGGCACTATTCACATTGCTTTGGGTCGGGCTTATCCTGACACCGGAGGAACTAATAAATCGGCTATTCATTGGGACATTGTGAAAGATATGAGAGAAAAGGGTGAAGTATATTTAGATGGAAGATTAATCTTCCAAAAAGGAAAAATGTTAATTTGAGGAGAATCTTTTTATGGCCGAAGGGTATTTGTTAGGAGTTGATATTGGTACGTATTCTTCCAAGGGAGTACTGGTTAGAGAGAATGGTGAAATAATTGCTCAACATATTGTTCCTCACGAGATGGATATGCCCAAACCTGGTCACTTCGAGCACGATGCTGATAAAGTTTGGTGGCATGATTTTCAGGAGATTGTGAAAGGCCTCCTGGAAAAATCAGAGATTAACTCCTCTCAAGTTTTGGGGATAGGGATAAGCGCTATTGGTTCTTGTGTTCTTCCGGTAGATGCAAATGGTCAGCCACTACGTCCAGCAATTCTCTATGGCATCGATACTCGGGCAACTCGGGAAATCGAGTATTTAGAAGCAATTTTGGGTAAGGAGGAAATTTTTGAGAAGAGTGGAATGTATTTGAGCTCTCAGGCTTCTGGTCCTAAGATTTTGTGGATAAAAAACAACGAGCCAGAGGTTTTCCGAAAAGCCAGATGGTTTCTTACCAGTCAGGCATATCTCGTATACAAGCTCACCGGGAAAGCAACTATTGATGCCTATACCGCTAGTGGTTATACTCCCCTATTTGACATACACAACTTATGCTGGCGAGAAGAACTTGCTTCCTACATTACTCCAGTGGATCGCTTACCCCAAATTTATTGGAGCTGTGAGATAGCTGGTTATGTTACCGATAAAGCGGCGGTAGAAACTGGCCTAGCTTCTGGTACTCCAGTTATAGTTGGTACTACCGATGCTGCAGCTGAGGCAGTTAGTGCCGGTATGAGGGAATTTAATGACATGATGCTCATGTTTGGTAGCAGTATATTTTTTATCGTTAAAACTACTGAACTAATCAAAACTCGTCATTTTTGGAGTGCACCTTTTTTGGAAAAAGATACCTACGCTTTCTTAGGTGGGATGTCCACAGCAGGGAGCTTAACTAAGTGGTTTCGCGATCAATTTGCTCATCAGGAAGTAGAAGAAGAAATTTCTACGGGGAGGAGTGTCTATCAATTATTGGCTGACCTGGCATCTCAATCTCCACCTGGAGCTAAGGGGCTTATTCTTCTACCCTATTTTGAAGGAGAACGTACTCCCTTAAATGATCCTCGGGCTAAGGGATTGCTCTTTGGCTTGAGCTTACGACACACTCGAGGGGATGTGTATCGGTCCTTATTAGAGGGGGTAGGTTTTGGTGTTCGCCACAATCTTGAGGTTATGGAAGAGGAAGGAGTGAAACCTGAACGTATCTTGGCTACTGGCGGGGGGACCAAAAATAGTCTGTGGATGCAAATCGTCTCGGACATAGTTAAAGCTAAACTGCTAATTCCCCAACAGCAAATCGGTGCAAGTTTTGGAGATGCTTTTATGGCTGGAGTAGGCATAGGCTTGTTTAAAGATCTTACCGAAATTAATCGGTGGGTAAAAATAGAAAAAACGATTAAGCCAGATCTGGAAACTCACGAGAAGTACGCTTTAAATTACCGGCTTTTTCGCTCACTTTATGAAGCGAATAGCCCTTTTATGCACGAACTATCTGATTATTTAGTGGATCAAGATATTATCTAAATTAAATACCGAGGAGGAAAGCGAAATGACTGAAAAAAACTGGGTAGAAGAAGTATTCAACTGTCGGAAACCAATTATAGCTATGTGCCACTTTAGTCCCTTGCCTGGTGATCCTGCTTTTGATAAAGAGGGAGGGATGGAGAAGGTAATAGAGTGGGCGAGGAAGGACTTGCTAGCTCTTCAGGGTGGTGGAGTAGACGCGGTAATGTTTTCTAATGAGTTTAGCATACCTTATATGACACAGGTAGATACAGTTACGGTAGCAGCTATGGCCCGAGTGATAGGAGAATTGATTCCTGATATAAAAATCCCCTTTGGAGTAAATGTACTTTGGGACCCTATTGCTACCCTTGATTTGGCTGCAGCTACTGGAGCTAAATTTGTACGAGAAATTTTTACCGGAGTATATGCCAGTGATTTTGGTTTGTGGAATACTAACTGTGGAGCGACGGTGCGTCACCAGTATGCCATAGGAGCAGAGAAGATTAAACTGTTGTTCAACATTGTACCTGAGGCAGCTAAATACTTAGCCGATCGGGATATAGTGGATATTGCCAAATCTACCGTGTTTAATACTCGTCCTGATGCTTTATGTGTATCGGGTTTGACTGCTGGGATAGAAACTGATGTACAGATTTTGAGGAGGGTAAAGGAAGCCGTTCCTGATACAGTAGTTTTTGCTAATACCGGGGTAAGACTGGAGAACGTGGAAGAGCAACTTAAATTCGCTGATGGAGCAATAGTAGGTACTACCTTCAAACGTGATGGTCGATTTGAAAATCACGTGGATGAAGAGCGAGTAAGAGTTTTTATGGATAAAGTGAAAGCAATTAGATAAAACTCTGAATATTTACTGGAAATAAACTGACAGGAGGTTTCGGTTTGTGTCTTCTGATATCCTGGAAACTATGATTATAGCGTCGTTAGCTGGAGGCAGCATATTGAAAAAGTACTTTGAGGAGGAGAACTTCTCTGTTTCCCAGAAGTCTGTTTCCTATGACTTAGTAACTTCTGCTGACAGAGAATCTCAAGAAAAGATT
>NZ_JAAYFP010000002.1:0-29447 GCF_012728195.1 Candidatus Sordicultor fermentans | reverse complement strand
GTTTCCAGAGCACTTAATGATGATCCCGCGATAAGTGAGGAAACAAAGAGAAAAGTTATGCAGGTAGCAAGAGAACTTAATTATACTCCGGTAAGAAGCAGAAAAAAGTCTTCTACCAGGAAGAGGAGCAGAATTATAGCTCTTATGGTTACTGATATATCCAATCCCTTTTTTCCGGAGATTGTCCATGGAGTGGAAGATTTAGCTTTTGATTTTGGCTACAGCGTGAGTTTGTGGAATACCAGAGAAGACATAGAACGGGAAAAGCAGTATGTTGAGACTCTAAAGGTAAGCGAGGTAGATGGTATTATCTTAGGGTCCTCCCGGATTAAGGAAGAGCAGATTAGAGAAATAGCAGAAGGCGATATTCCCTGTGTAATTATAAATAGGATAATTGAGAATGTTCCCAGTATTTTTGCTGACTACGAAAATGGTGCTTATCAAGCAACAAAATATCTTGTGAATTTGGGACATGAAAGAATTGCTCTAATCAATGGTCCGAATAGTGCTCAACCCAGTTTGTGGCGAGAAAAGGGATTCCTGAGAGCTTTAAAAGAATCAGGAATAGAAGTTGATGAGAGCCTTTTGAGCTTTAATTCTCCTGTTGTAGAAGGAGGATACGTAGCCACTCTTAAATTATTAAGTATTGATAACCCTCCTACTGCTATTTTTGCTTATAACGATCTTGTAGCTCTGGGAGCTATGAAGGCAATAAGGGAGAAAAATTTGTTGGTTTCTAAGGACATTTCCGTGGTTGGTTATGATGACATTTTCCTTTCCGCATACCTCGATCCGCCGCTAACTACTGTCAGCCAGCCCAAATATATGATGGGTAAATTAGCTGCCGATTTACTTTTCCGATTAATAAATGGAGAAAAAGTCAAAAATAGTCAGATAAGTTTGAAACCAGAATTGATAATCAGGTCTTCTTGTGGAGTAAGAGTTTAGGAGAATACTAAAATGACTTCCGAGGAGAGGATTTTAAAAACTTTATCTCACCAAGAACCAGACCACGTTCCTTTTGATCTGGGAGGGACTATAGTAACTGGAATTACGAAAGGTATTTATTCCAGACTGCTGGAGTATCGAGGTTTGACCCGGGAGGTTCGAGTTCTTGACTATGTCCAGCAATTAGCTCAGATAGATGAAGATGTGGCTCGCTGGTTGGAAATAGATACAAAGTGTGGTTTCCCTGGTATATCTCGCAAAAATCCTTTGATTAAAGAAGAAGGGAATTATTTTTATTTTGAAGATGAATGGGGCATTCGATGGGGCATGCCAAAAAGTGGAGGTTTATATTTCGATGTAATTTCTAATCCACTTGCAAAGGCAGAAAATATTGACGATGTTGAGAAATATCCCTGGCCTGATCCAGGAGCCGAAATTTTAAAGGACCTGGAAGAAGAGATAGGTCGCCAGAATCAAAAAAAGATATTAATAGTAGAGAGCTTTGGGTCGGGCATTTTCGAAACTGCTTTGCGGTTGCGAGGCTATGAACAGTTTCTAATAGATTTAACTCTTGCTCCTGGTCTGGCTGAAGCTATTTTGGAACAGATTTTAGAAGTTAAATTGCGCTATATCGATCTTCTAAATCAGAATTTTAAAGGAAGAATTCACATTTTGAGAGAGGGAGATGACCTGGCTACTCAACAAAGCCTCCTTATTTCTAAAGAAATGTATCAGCGGTTTATAAAACCTAAACACCGACAACTTTTTGAGTATGCAAAAAAATCGTTGGGTCCTTCTTTTTATATCTTTTTTCACTCTTGTGGAGCAGTTTATGATTTAATACCGGATTTTATTGAAGCAGGGATTGATATATTAAACCCTGTTCAGCTTAGTGCTTCAAAAATGAATCCTGAGAAGTTAAAAAGGGATTTTGGAAAACTGATCACTTTTTGGGGAGGTGGTGTAGACACCCAGGGGACTTTATTGCGGGGGAGTAAAGATGATGTTCGTGAAGAGGTAAAAAGGAATATCGAAATTTTCGCTCCAGGAGGTGGCTACGTATTTGCAGCAGTACATAATATTCAAGATGACATACCGGTAGAAAACTTGGTGACTATGTGGGAAGCCTGGAAGTCTAAATCATGATTTGGGGAGGATTATAAAATGAGAAAAAGAACTGCTCTGGTTAGTTTTATGGTGATATTTAGTTTTGTTCTTTTTTCCTGGGTAGTTTATGCTCAAGAAAAAACTTTGAGAATAGAATCAGATGAGTGGATTATTAATAAATTTCCAGTGCGGGAAGCAGCTGAACGATTTCAAAAAGAACATCCGGACGTTAAAGTCACAGTAGCTCCTAAGGAATATAAAGAATTTGTAAAAAGTTACCTTTTGATGTGGCAAAGCGATGAGACCACAGTGGACCTTGGAATAGGTGGAATGCCGGAACAATTAGCACCTCTCGTGGGTGCAGATTTGTTAGTGGATTTAGCAAGTGTAGTAACGGAAATAGAGGGAATTATGCCTGCTTTTTTGGATACAGCAGTTTTTAAGAAAGGCGAAGAAAGATATTATCCAGTTATACCTTTTATGGGAGAACTGATGACCTTGAATATAAATAAAGCTCTTTATGCTGACGCAGGGTTAATCGATGCAGATGGCCAGCCTGTAGAAGCTGAAGATTGGGACCAATTTGAAAGCCAGCTTCAGAAATTGAAAGCAGTTGCTCCTGGGGCTGCTTTGAGCGTTGATTGGGGATGGAATTTCATATTTTACAGTTATGTTGGCGGAATTCAAGCTATGAGGGGCTCTATATATTCTCCGACCAATCCTCAATGGCTAGATTTTGAAAGTGAAGCTGCTCTAAAATGGCTGGAGTTAAACCAGAAGTGGATCAGAGAAGGATTGGCCGCAAGCGGTACTATTACTGATGAGAACTACGGTAGGAATAATTTCAACGCCGGCATTATACCTGCTATCTACACTGCTCACTCTCGGTTTATAGAGGCGGGAGAATATTTAGGGGAAGAGAATACTTCTATGGTTTCTCTTCCAGGAGCCAGGGAAAATGGATCTATTGTTTACACTCATGCAGTTTATATTCCTAAAGTTTCTCCTGCTCAAGACCTTGCGAAACAGTTTATAAAAGAGCAAATGTTTTCTAAGTGGTTTCAACAATGGGGATTTAATCATTATGGAAAATTACCAGTAATAGCTGATTTCTACGATGAGGATTTGACCTGGTATCAGAAAGAAGCAGAATTGATTTTAGAAACAGTAAATCATTCGGTAGCCTTACCGAAATATAAGGGAAATGAAATGCTTTTAGATCTCTTGCAGGAAGAACTTCATCCTCTTCTTTTAGATAAACAAACCCCGGAAGAAACTCTTTCCAATATACGAAATGAGATAGAAGCAAGAAGCATAGATATGACAAGATTAGATTAAGATGGCTAAACGGAAGGGTGGGTTAAAATTTTAACCCACCCTTCCGTTTACTATATAGGAGGGAACTAAAATGATTTCTGGCAGAACTTCTAATCTTAGAGAATCAGGTGTGGCTTATTTATTTCTTGCACCGGCCTTTTTGTTTATAGTTGTTTTTATTGCTTACCCTCTGGTTTATTCTTTTTATCTCACTTTTACTGAATATGATTTTGTTTATGATTCTGCTCCCAAGTGGGTGGGTATCAAGCAATATGTTTCTATCTGGAGGGATAAGAATTTTATATCTTCTTTAAAGAACACTTTAGTTTTTGCCGTTTTCTATTATGCCATAGTTATGTTTTTTTCTCTAATTATCGCCTTTATTATTGACGAACTTGGTAAAGGACAAACTTTTTACCAGCTTGCGGTTTATCTTCCTATTATAGTTCCTCTTTCTTTAGCGGGGGTGATGTTTGTCTGGATTCTGGACCCTACTTTTGGTGTTTTCAATCACATTCTTCGGAGCCTGGGATTTGAGGCTCTGGGTAATAAAAACTGGCTTGCAGATTATTCTACAGCTCTTCCGGCTATCGTGGTAATTACTCTCTGGAAGTATATAGGTTTTAATGTAATTATTTTTTTAGCTGGCATTCAGAGTGTGGGAAGGAGCGTTATTGAAGCTGCAAGAGTAGATGGAGTAAGTTTCTTTCAAGAAAAGTTTTTAGTAATTCTTCCCAACATTAAAACCCATCTTTCTATGGCAAGTCTTTATTCCATTGTTCAGGCAATAAAGGTTTTTGAAGTGCCTTATGTAACGACTCGTGGGGGACCAGGAACTGCTACTCTTACTCTTTATCTTTACAGCTGGAGAACCGCTTTCGGGTATTTTAAAATGGGAAAAGCAGCTACTATTGCTTACATTACTGCGGCTTTAATTATATTTTTCTCTTTTTTAAGCAATAAATTCTTGGAGGAGAAGGGAGAATGATAAGAAAAAAAAGTACCTTGCTAATTTTGTATTTAATAGCTACTCTGGTTGCGTTAATTTTTCTTGCTCCTTTTGTCTGGATTATATTTACCTCTCTTAAACCAAGTAAAGAGGTTTTTTCTTATCCTATTACTTTGTTTCCTCGTTCGATTACTCTGGAACATTATGAATACGTAATATTTAAAATGAGCGATTTCAGGCGTTACTTCTGGAATAGCACGATAATAACCGGGGTATCTTTAGCCATAATAGCCATTTCGAGTTCTTTGGGAGGGTATGCTTTAGGGAGAAAAAATTTCTGGGGCAAAAACTGGTTTATTGCTTTTATTTTGTTAGTATTAGCTATACCTTATTCTGTTTATCTTATACCTATTTTTATTATGGAAACCCGACTGGGAATAAAGAACTCTTACCTGGCTTTAATCCTTCCTTATGTGGCTCTTAATTTGCCATGGGGGCTTTTTATTATGATGGGTACCTTCCGAGGAGTTCCTTCCGAAATTGAAGATGCTGCTCGCATTGACGGGTGTTCTGAATACCAGTTGTGGTCAAAGATTATGCTCCCCCTAGCCAAACCTGGTTTGGCAACTACGATTATTATAACTTTTATTTTTATATGGCAGGAATTCATTTATGCTGTTACTCTTCAAACTGACGCCAGGTGGAAAACTCTCCCGGTAGGGATAGTTCATATTCGCGATGAATTGCAATCTCTGGCCTATGATAACCTTAGTGTAGCTATAATTTTATCTCTGTTGCCGCTTTTTATAGTTTTTGTGGCTTTAAAAGACTTTTTCATAAAGGGTATTGTGGAAGGAGGTCTCAAAGGTTGAAAGATTATTCTTCCCGAGAGCTAATTTTAAAAGTTTTTTCCGGTGAAAGAACTGATAGAGTGGCCAATTTTGACCTTCTGAGAAATAGAAAAGCGGTAGAGTTTTTTTCAGGAGAAAGGTTGACGGAAAACGAGCAGGATGACCTCAGAATAGTTACCTCTGCTTGCCAGAAAGTCCTTGACATGACAAGAACCATTCGAATTCCTTTATCAACTCCGATTAAAAAAGAAGAAAATGGATTTGTCAGGCTTTATCAAGACTGGACTAGCTGGATTGTTGACCGCCCCTTTGAGGATTACTCCTCTTTTCGAGAATGGGTGAAATTGGATGTTGAACGATTAGAATGCTGGAAGCCCACTGAAGAATATTTGGAAAGTTTGCGTAAGGATTTTGAACGCAAGCAGGAACTTCTTGGTGATACTGTGCTTATGTGGAATGGAGGAGAGGGATGGTTTTGTGAACCATACAATGAAGCCGGGATCGAGAATTTTTCTTATCTTTGGTATGATGACCATTCTCTTTTCTCTGATTGGATAGATTTGCGATTTTATCAAAAAAGAACCATAGTGGAACTTTTAGCTGATGAGCAGAAATTTCCGATAGCATTTATAGGGGAAGATATTGCTCATAAAACTGGTACTATTTTTTCACCAGCTATGCTGGAAGATGAGTTTTTTCCTCGATTAAAGGTTATGGTTGACCTATTTCATGAGAAAGGTATAAAAATTGTTTTTCACTCAGATGGTAACTTAATGCAAGTTTTAGATCAAATTATTGCTACTGAAGTGGATGGTTTACATCCCATAGAGCCGACGGCGGAGATGAACCTTGCTCATGTTAGAGAACTTTGCCCGGATCGGGTGGTTCTTATTGGAAATCTGGATTGTAGCCAGCTTTTACCTTTTGGCTCAAAAAAAGAGATAGAAGAGGAAGTTAAAAAAATTATGGATTTAGCTAAATCTACCGGTAACATTATATTTTCTTCCAGTAGCGAGCTACATGATGAAATTCCCCTTGAAAATATTGTCTGGATGTTTGAGTGTTTTGAGAAATATCGGAGGTATTAGGAAATGGAGCACAGAGAGAGGGTCTTAAAATCATTAAATCACATTGAACCCGATCGTCCACCCTTTGACTTTGAAGCAAGAAGCGAGGTGGTTGACAGTCTTCTTGATTTCCTGCACTTGTCAAACGAGGAGGACCTGCTTCTTTATTTAGATATTGATTTTCGCCGAGGTGGAATGGGCCCGGGTGAAGAGTTCCTTAAAAAAGGAGCATTTTTCCATCCTCGCCGGAAATGGGTAATTGAGGTTAATCCTGGAATATTCGAAGACGAATTTGGAATTAAATATCGAACGGATGAAGAAGGAAAATATTTTGGCTTTGTTGGCTATCCTTTAGAGAAAGATGAAGATCTGGAGACGTATCAATTTCCTGACCCCGGGGAGACTATTCGCTATGAGTCTTTGCAAAAATTAGTTGAAATTTATAAAGAGGATTTTTTTATTCAAGGAGAGGCTACTCTTACTTTTTTTGAACAAGCTTGGCAGATGAGTGGATATGAGCATTTTATTTATAACTTATATCAGAATCCCGGTTGGGTGGAAAAACTGCTGGATAAGCTTCTGGAATTCCGCTTTGCCCAGTGTGAGAAATATGTTGAATTGGGAGTAGATATTGTTTGGCTGGGTGACGATTTTGGAATGCAAGACAGGATGATGATTAATCCTGAATTATGGAGAAAGTTTTTTAAACCTCGCATGAAGTTGCTTATTGATGGTTATAAAAAACTAAACCCTCAGGTATTTACTCAATATCATAGTGACGGATATATTGAACCCATTATCAATGATTTGATTGAAATTGGAGTGGATATCCTAAACCCGGTACAACCTGAGTGCATGGATCTAAGAAAAATTAAGGAATTATACGGAAAGGCACTTACTCTTCATGGTACGATTTCGGTTCAGAGTCTCCTCCCTTTTTCCTCTTTGGAGGAATTAGAAAATCAGGTTAAAGAAATAATAGAAATTTGTGCTCCGGGAGGTGGCTATATTTTAGCTCCTACTCATGCTATTCAAACAGATACTCCTTTAGAAAATATTTTAGCTGTTTATGAAACAGGAAGAAAGTCGATACAGGTTAATCAATAGATCGGAGGCATCAAAAATGCTCTTTTTCCCTTATCAAAAATATCCGGATAACTGGCTTTATCAAGTGGTTGATTCATCTAATAGTCCTCTTCAGATGGAGAGTTTCTCTCTGCTTAAGCTTTCTCCTCATACTTCTTATCAAGGAGAGCTCAAAGGAGAAGAGGCGGTATTTGTTCTTTTACAGGGCAAGGTGAAAATGGAAGTAGAAGGGAAAACTTTAGGAGAAATTGCGCAGAGAAAGTCTATCTTTGAGGATAAGGCTTCTGCTTTTTACCTTCCCCCTGGAGTTTACTACCAGATTGAGGCAGAGGAAGATAGCGAGTTTATCCTGGTTAGAGCTAAAGCGGAAAAAGGAGGCTCTCCCGCTTTTTTCCCTCCCGAAATAGTGAAAGTGAAGACTACAGGTAAAGGCACCTTTGAGCGAGAGGTGCACACTATAGTGGGAGAAGATTTTCCAGCGGAGAAATTAATAGTGGGAGAGACTTTTAATAAACCGGGATTGTGGTCGAGTTATCCTCCCCATCGCCATGAAAAAAATCGCCCTCCTGAAGAGTATTTTTTGGAAGAAATCTATCACTATCGGGTAGAGCCAGAGAAAGGGTTTGGGATTCAGGTTCTCTATACTGAAGATAAAGAGTTAGAGAAAGCCTATTTGGTAGAAAACGGTGACACTTTTGTTATCCCCCGGGGCTATCATCCGGTGGTAGCGGCTCCAGGGTACAGGCTTTATTACTTTTGGTCTTTGGCTGGAGAGGTGAGGATATTGAACCCTTATGATGATCCGCATCACTCTTGGACAAAGAACCTTTAAGCAAATTATGTTTTCGAAATTATGGGAAGAAAAAATGACAGTTTTTCTAAAACAAGGGAAATAGTTAAGAAAATAGGGGAAAGGATAATCTTTCCTTTGCGAATTTATTCTTCTAGTGATTATCAGGAGCTGGGAATGACAATTTATCCGGTAAAGGGAGAAAAAAGAGATATTAAGGAGTCTCCTTTCTCTGGATGGAAGCGGAGTAGCCAGCTGCCAGCTGTTTTCTGAACTAGAAAAAGAATTATAAGCTGCTCGCAATATTTCTGGCTTAGAGATTGGCCCGAGAACGGCTTTTTACTTTATTTGAAATAGTTTACGAATTACTGGTAGAGGAGGCACAAGATTGGTGAAAATATCTTTTATGGGGGCAGGAAGTATAAGATATACGCTTAAGCTGGTTGGAGATTTAGCGAAAACTAAAGAACTTTCGGGAAGTTTGGTTTCATTAATGGATGTGGATGAAGAAAGATTAGAAGCAGTGTATGACCTGGCAAAAAGATATATAGACGAGGTGGGAGGAAACTTAAAATTAGAAAAAACAACGGATAGAGAAAAGTCGCTACAAGGGGCAGATTTTGTGATCAATACAGCATTGTACCGAGCGCCAGGCCATGAAGATGGTTATGTTAGCTATGAGATTATGAGAGACTTAGCGGAGAGATACGGATATTACAGAGGAATAGATAGTCAAGAGTTTAACATGGTGTCAGATTATTATACATTCACCAATTATAATCATTTAAAACTTTCCCTGGATATAGCAAAATCTATAGAAGAAATCTGTCCCGATGCTTACTTCATACAAACAGCTAACCCGGTTTTTGAAATAACCGAGTTGGTTTTAAGGCATACCAATGTTAAGGTGGTTGGTTTTTGTCATGGGTTCTCAGGATTGTTTGAAGTTTTTCATACTCTCGGGCTGAATCCAGAAGAAGTGGACTGGCAAGTCGCCGGGGTGAACCATGGAATATGGTTAAACCGCTTTCTTTACCGGGGAGAAAATGCTTATCCTTTGCTTGATAAATGGATAGAGGAAGAATCTCAGCACTGGCAGCCAGAAAACCCCTGGGACGTTCATTTAAGTCCTGCGGTAATAGATATGTACAGGTTTTACGGTCTTTTGCCGGTTGGAGATACCTGTCGCAATGGAACCTGGAAATACAACTATAACCTCGATGCTAAAAAGAAGTGGTATGGGAAGTTTGGAGGTATAGATAATGAGGTAGAGAGACCCAGGTTTTATGAAGAGCTTCGACAGAGAAAAAGAATGATGATAGAATTATCAAAGGACCCCGGGATAAAATTAACTAAAAGCTGGCCAGAAGAGTTTTCTAAAGACAAGATGAGCGGGGAACAGCAAATACCCTTCATAAATGCAATAGTGAATAACAAAGCCACTAGATTAGTCTTGAATATTCTAAATCGGGGAGCAATAAAGGGAATATCTGATGATGTAGTTGTTGAGATACCTCTTGAGGTTAACGGAAGTGGAATACATTCTGAAAAAATAGAACCCAATTTGCCAGATAGAATATTAAAATACTATTTGACACCTAGAATAACAAGGATGGAAATGGCCGTAGATGCTTTTACTACGGGAGATAGAAAAATATTAGAAGAGCTTCTGGTAAGAGATCCAAGAACGGAAAACTATGAGGATATTCCGAAGTTATGGAATGAAATATTCAGTTTACCTTTTAACCAGGAGATGAAGAGTCATTATTCAGGTGCAAAAATCTAAACAGGCTGGAAAGGTTTTGAAACCTTTAAATTAGATATAATTTCAAAATAAGCAGGAGGAAAAAATGAGCGATTTTTCTAAAACGGTAGAGATAATAAAAAGGCTAGAAGAGAGAATGAGTCTTTCTTTGCGTGTCTATTCTTCTTCCTGGTATCAGGAAAAGTTGGGAATGAGAATTTATCCGGTGAAGGGAGAAGAAGAGAGGTATTTAGGAGTGTGGTCGAAGGACAAAAAACTTTACTTTGCCGATCCTCTTTTTTTAGAACCAGAGGAAGAAAAAGGGAAATTTTTCTTCCTTTATCCTTTTCACTTTAAGAATTATTTGTCCTTAAGTGATTATTTTCCCGACTTGAAACCTCAGCCGGCAGGAGTAAAAACTTCTTTAGGTTGTGGGGATAGGTTGGGTTTAGTGTCTCGGGCTCACTTAGAAGCGGTTAAAAATTATCCAGCTTTTCCGGTGATTGCTCAACAATCCCCCCGGGAGCTTCAAAAAATGGGAAGAACTTTTCAGGATGTGCTACTCGGTGCTGTCTGGGGAGTATTAGAAAGTGAGAATCCTGTCCCTTTTGGTGCAGATGCTGACCATCTGAAAGATGAGGAGTATCTTCGAGCAGGGATAGAGAGCGGTTTTACTATGTACACCCTGGATGGAAGTGGAGTGGCTGATTACTATATACTTTCTAAATCAGAAAAAGAGTTGCAAAAAATATTTGATAGTATGTCCCAGGAGGAGAAGCAAATCTTCAATCGATATGCCGACCGGACATTTACTGTTGGAAGCGGTTTAGAGTTAGGTTTCCAGAGGAAAAATTTTTTCCTCTTTTTAAGGTTTACTTTCCAGTGATAAATTTCGTAGAAAAAATGAATTTTCTTTTGCAAGAGGAGCTTTCTTCGTATGATTTGGAAATATCGCTGGATGAAGGAGAAGGAGTAACTTCTCCCGAAGTTCATTTTTTTGTAGCCGAGGAGCTGCATCACAGAGGCATAGATTTTCAAAGTTTAGCACCTCGTTTTCCGGGAAGCTTTGAAAAGGCCATTGACTACGAGGGGAATATTCAAGAATTTTCCTCTTCCCTGCGCAATCATGTGACCGTGCAACAGGAGATTGGAGGTTATCGACTGAGTCTGCATTCTGGAAGTGATAAGTTCAGCATCTATCCTGTTTTTTCTCAAGAAACTAATCAGCTTTTCCACGTTAAAACCTCAGGTACCAGCTGGCTTAAGGGCCTGGAAGTAGTGGCTCATAAAAACCCTCAACTTTTCCGGAAAATTTATGAGTTAAGCGAAGAGGAGTTAGAAGAAAATCGCAAAGCTTATCAGATTTCTTTTACCAGGGAAGATATCCATAGAGATATGGATACCATTCCGGATAAAGAGCTTCCTTCCCTTTTTTCTCACCCTTTAATTCGTCAATTCTTGCATATTTCTTATGGTTCAGTCTGGCAAGTTTTCAAGTCGGAACTCAGTCATCTCTTTTTCCAGTATGAAGAGGAGCATTATCGTTTAGTAAGAGAGAATATGGAGCGACATCTTCATTTTCTATTTTCTTTAAACAAATAATTTAAACCAGACAGGAATATAATCAGAAAGGAGCGAACAAAATGTCTTACGTAGAGGAGCTTTTCTCTCTCCAGGATAAGGTAGTATTTTGTACTGGAGGAGGTGGAATTTTGATGTCAGCTATTAGTGAAGGTTTGGGAAAGGCAGGAGCGAAAGTTATCCTAACTGATATAGTTCCTTTAGAAGAAAGGGTAGAGGCTTTAAAAAAAGAAGGAATAGAAGCCAAAGGATACTATATGGATGCTATGGATAAGAAAAGTGTAGAGGAAGTGGCAAAAAAGGTGAAAGAAGAATTTGGAGGAATAGATGCTCTATTAAATGCTGCGGGAGGGAACCGGGAGGATGCTACGACATCCAATGAGGTTTCTTTTTTTGATTTACCTCTCGAGCCTCTGCAAAAAGTTGTTATGCTTAACCTATTTGGTGGAGCAATAATTCCTTCTCAAGTTTTTGCCCGCATGATGATAGAAGATGGTCGGGAGGGGAATATAATTAATTTTTCCTCCATGAATGCTTTTCGTCCTCTCACTCGCGTGGTAGGGTACTCTGCAGCTAAAGCGGCAGTGAGTAACTTTACTCAATGGTTAGCAGTTTATTTAGCTAAAGAATACAGCCCGAAAGTGCGAGTGAATGCTCTGGCTCCGGGGTTTTTTATCACTAACCAGAATCGTTATCTTCTCACTAAAGAAGATGGCAGTCTAACCCCTCGTGGGGAGGCGGTTATTAATCACACTCCCTTGGGGCGGTTTGGAGTACCAGAAGATTTGATTGGGACAGTAATATGGCTTCTTTCTCCTGCTTCTTCTTTTGTTACTGGAGTGGTAGTGCCTATTGATGGAGGGTTTAATGCTTTTTCAGGGGTATAGTTATGGAAACTTATTTGGTGCTCACTATAGATATTGGAACTTCTTCCTGTAAAGTATGTGTATTCGATGCTCGAGGAGAAATCTTAAAAACGAGCAAAAGAGAATATCCTGCTTATTCTCCTGCTCCGGGTTTTGCCGAACAAAACCCGGAGGAAATCTACCAAGCAATAAAAAAAGCAGTAAAAGAGGCGCTGGAAGATTTTTCTCCCCGAGAAGTAGAGTTTGTTTCTTTTGACACCATGCTCCATAGTTTTCTCCTGGTAGACAGAGAAGAAGTTCCTCTGTATCCTCTTCTTAACTGGATGGATACGAGATGTGCTGATGAGGTGGAAAGATTAAAACCTCTTTATCGAGAGCGGAAGCTCTATTTTAAGAATGCTGCTCCTCTTCACACCATATATCACATCCCCCGGACCTGGTGGTTCAAAAAAAATCAACCTCATCTGTGGGAGAAAACTTCTCGAGTTCTCAGCATAAAAGACTGGATTTTAGAGAAAATAACCGGGGAACTTTTCTGTGATTATTCTACCGCTTCGGCTACTGGTCTCTTGAACCTTTCGTCCTTTTCCTGGGATGAAGAGATTCTTGATTTCGCGGGAATTTCTCTTGATAAACTTCCCCCTCTTGAGGCTCCCGAACACACCGCCCCTCTAAAAGAGGGAGATTTTACTAAAGATACAGGGCTCCTTCCCGGGACTCCGGTTATCTGGGGCGGGGGTGATGGCCCCTTTGCTAATTTGGGTGATGGAGCTTTCCGAGAAGGGGAGATGGTGGTAACGGTAGGCTCATCTGGGGCAGTCAGGATGTGTTCTCCTCATCCGGTATTTGACCCCGAGGAGCGGAGCTGGTGTTATTATCTGGCTGATGGGATATGGGTAGGAGGAGGAGCTATAAATAACGGAGGAATTGTCTATTCCTGGATAAAAGATCTGGTAGGGGAAGAAGATTGGGAGTGGGATATTCATCGACAACGCCCTCTCTTTCTTCCTTTTTTAACCGGAGAGAGGAGCCCCAACTGGAATGCCTATGCTCGGGGGATTTTATTCGGGTTATCCTATTTTCACGAAAGGTCAGCTCTTCTTCAGGCTGCTTTTGAAGGAGTAGCATTTCGTATTCGCTCTATTTATGATTTGTTGCAAGAGGTAATGGGAAAGCCTCACCGGGTAGTAATAAGTGGAGGATTTGCCTCTTCAGATAAAGGACAAAGAGTATTATGTGATGTTTTAGGAGCACCGGTTGAGCTGAGTAGTTATCCTTCAGCTCCGGCCAAAGGAGCGTTTCTTCTGTCTTGTAAACTCCGGGGGAAAGTTTCTTCCCTGAATGAACTACCAGCCTCTTTTTTCCCTTCTTATCCGGTTATAGAGCCAGACTCTGAAGCTCGGGAGTTTTATAAGGAATTTTATGAGTTCTATCAGAAAGTGTACTGGAAAAATCAAGAACTTTTCCAGGAATTTTCTCGGTTTCGCTTAGCTTGAAAGTTAGTCAATGATGTGGGAAGGTGAAGAAGAAAAAAAGTCGTCTTGATAAGAAACTACTCGATTTCTGCCTTGCTTTTTTGCCTGGTAAAGGGCTTGGTCGGCTTTGATTAATAGCTCTCTTGCGTTTTGGGCATCCTCGGGGTACGAGGCAACACCTAAACTAATAGTGAATTTTTCCGGCCCTTCGTTGCCTTTTCGAGAGAAATCCTCTACCTTCTGGCGTATTCTTTCCGCCACTTTTTGAGCTTCTTCTTTTTCTTCGTGCAGTATGATAATGAATTCTTCTCCTCCAAAACGAAATACCAGGTCTTCTTCTCTAACACTGGATGTTAGTATTTTCCCTAAGTCCTGGAGAATTTTATCTCCAGCGAGGTGACCATAGTTATCATTTATTTTTTTGAACAGGTCAATATCAACTATGACTAAAGAAAGAGGATGATTATCTGATTGAGCAGCTTCAAATTCCTGAGAAAACTTTTTTTCGAAAAATCCCCGGTTAAAAAGCTGGGTGAGAGAGTCAGTAATAGCCATTCTTTGAGCGGTTTCTTTTTCCTGGTCTGTTTCCATAAGCTTCAGGTCTAATTTGGCCAGGACGATTTCCAATTCCTGAGTTCGCTCTTCTAACTCCTGGTTGAGAAGTTTTATCTCTTCTAAAGCTTGTTCCAGCTCTTCTTCTTTTTCCTCTATTTTCTGGAGGTTGGTAATTACCATCAGGGTTCCCATTATTTCTTCCTTTATAGTCAAGGGACTGGTGGAAAGAAGTACAGGAATTATCTTACCCTCTGAAGATAAGAGGTAAGACCTTTCCGTCTTTTTATCTCTACTGCTATCCCATTTACAGAGATAGGGTATTTTTTCTTTTTCTCCAGAGGGGAACAGCTCGCCGATATCTTTTCCGATTAGGTCTTCTTCAGAATATTCAGTGAGTTCTATCAACCGGGAGTTGATAAATTTCAACTTTCCTTCTGGACTTAAAACCAGCACCCCTTGATTCATTTGCTGGAGCAAGGTTTTGAGATAAGTTTGTTCCTTGAGAAGCAACATTTCTCTTTCTTCTATGGCCTGGCGCATATAGTCTAAGACACTTGATAGCTGCTTTATTTCTTGAGGGCCACCTACAAGAGGAGAAAGAGAATAATCTCCCCGGGCGTATTCTTGAGCTATAGAAGAAAGCAAGGAAAGGGGTTGAGATAATTTCCTCAATAGTAGATAAAGGAACAAAATAGTAATAGCCAGAATTAATATTCCTAAAATTATACCAATTTTTAAAGTTCTTTGAGAATAGCTTAAAATTTCTTCCTTCTGGATACTGGCTACTGCTTTCCAGGAAGAGTGGGGGATGTCTTCCATCCATATCAAGTAATCTTTTCCCTGAAGACGTTGTGTTGCAGGAGACTGATTTTCTAAAGGAAGAGTGGGGAAAGTTTTCCCGATGTTTTCGGAATTGGTAGAGAGTAAAATGTTATTATTCTGGTCCAGGATGGTGATTCTTCCGGTCTTAAGGAATTGAGTGGAAGATACAAATTGCCTGATTTTTCCCTGTTCTAAAGTCATTCCCCCTGCTATTGCTCCCTGAAATTCCCCATTTTCTATTACAGGAATGCTACAGGATACAATGTTGGTGTCTAATATGGATTTTATGTGACCGCCCAGATAAGGTTTTAAGGATTCTCGAGTTTTTTGGAAATATTCTCTATGACTGAGGTTTTCTCCGATTAGCGCTTCTCGGCTCTCCGGCCAGGCTTTTATTACTATTCCATCTCGATTAAGCACTAATATAGCGTCATCAAAAGATTGGAACAAGTGATTTATCAGATAAGGCTCTACTTTATTTTCTTTTAACATTTTAGCCAATAATAAAAGATCGCTTGTTCTTTCTTCCATAGCCTGGGAGATATTTTGCTGAGTGAGGCGAACGATGGTTTGCATAGTGTCGAAAGCTTGAGCAATAGAGTGCTGGATAGAGGAATGGTACCCCAAATAGCCAAAAATAGATACAGTAAAAACAAAAACCAAAGTAGTTAAAATTATTAAACCGGAAGAGAAAGAATACCTTTTTAGCATAAAGAGATTTTATCATAAATTACAAAAAGATAGATATTTCCTTATAAATTTAGCTTTTTTGTTATCATGATTACGGTAGAGAGCAGAGCTATAAAAAAAGCTTTCCCTCCCTCATAACCCCGAACTATAGAAGGTAAGCCCCCTATCACCCCTTTCTTATCTGGATTTGTGAGGAGTAAGCGATGAAGTAATCTCGCTTTTTTGAGTCTCAACTTTTCTTTTTCGTCATTGTATGTTAAGGGGGTATCAAATAACTTATAAAGGGCGGTTACCCCTAATCCCAAAAGAGAAAAAATTAGCAGTCTGTAGCGCTAAAAACAAAAAATAGAACAATCAACGATGTAATATTAAAGGCAGAAGCATAAGCAAAAAAGAAAAAGCTCTTCCTCAACATAAGGGGGGAACTCCTTCCGGAGGAAGAAAGTGTAGAGAGGGGTTGAGAGTGAGAGCGGTTTCTCTTCTCTTTCTGAGAAAAAAATGAAAGACGAGATTATCACGGAATGCGGCACAAACAATCCTCGCAATAACGACAATCTACGACATAAAAAGGAAAAAAGTAAAGATTATACTGGAAGGAAAACACTCTATTATACCTGTTACAGCAGTTTCTGTGGTTAACTGTAATAAAGTTCGGATTTTCTGGCGATTGATTGACAGAGGAATAATTTATGAGTATCCTAGTTCAGGGTTTTGAAAGTGGAGAAAGAGAAGTTCAAAAATGGTAGAAACCTCTCGTATCTGGCGAGGGGTTTTTGTGTGTTCTTGGCAAAAACTATGACTATTTTTCTTCTATGATAAGTATGAGAAAATATCAAAAAGATACCATCCTCCACCGGGGAACATGGCTGGATTGTCAAAAATAAGTGAAAATCTCTATCACAGCAGAGAGGAAGTGATAATACCTCTCAAGTTCTGAAATCTCATTGATAGATTTATCAGGTTAATGAGCTATGGAATATAAAATCACATTTTGAGGCAAGAGGTGGTAAGAATAGTCAATTGTCCCTCTTACTTGATTTTTAATAAGGAGGGTTAGAGAAGTGAAATGGAAGCACAAAGATCTTCTGGGAATCAATCTTTTAAGTAAAGAAGAGATTGAATATCTCCTGGAGAGAGGAAAATATTTTCGGGAATTCTTAGATTGCTCCCCTAAAAAAATGAAATATGGAGAAGGTTACTGTCTGGTTAATTTTTTCTTAGAACCCAGTACTCGAACTCGAGTTTCATTTGAGACAGCCGGCCGGCTCCTGGGGATGGAGGTTGTAAACTTTACCAGTGAAGCAAGTAGTTTCCAGAAGGGAGAAAGCTTAGAAGATACAGCTAAAACTCTTTCCCGGATGAAGTTTGATGTTTTAGTGGTGCGTCATCACCAAAGTGGAGTAGCGGAATATCTGGCTCAACTTTTACCCCTTCATGTGATAAATGCTGGTGATGGGATGCGAGAACATCCCACCCAGGCTCTTCTTGACCTTTTGACTTTACAGAGAAAATTTGGATACTTTCAAGGATTAAAGGTAGCTATAGTAGGGGATATTTTGCACAGTCGGGTGGCTCGCTCTCTTACTTTAGGTTTGAAAAAATTAGGAGCAGAGGTTTTTTTCTCTGGCCCTCCCACTCTTCTTCCTCTGGCGATGGAACACCTGGGAGCTAAAATAATTTTCCCTGTAGAAGAAGCAGTTAAAGGGGTTGATGTAATATATCTTTTGCGTATTCAAAAAGAAAGACAGGAAGCTGGCTATTTTCCCAGTATCCGGGAATATGCTCATTTTTTTGGTTTGAAAGAAAAATGGCTGGACAGGGAAAATAGTAGGCCACTTATTATGCATCCCGGACCGGTGAACCGGGGGGTAGAGATTGGTTATAGTTTCACGGAAGAGGACTTTTCTCTGATAGAAGAACAGGTAACCTGTGGAGTGGCTGTAAGAATGGCGACTTTGGAAACTTTGCTTCAAGGAGAAGAACAATGAAAAAAATTCTAATTAAAGGTGGAACTCTGGTTTTTCCCCAAAAAGGGGTTTTCCAGGATGTCGATATATTACTGGAAAGTGGGTTAATAACTCGAATAGGAAAAGGCATAGAAGATTCCCGGGCTCACCTCATTAATGCTTCTAATCTCCTGGTGGGTCCAGGTTTTATCAACATCCATGTTCATTTACGAGAGCCAGGGAGAGAAACTGAGGAAAATCTTCTTACCGGAAGTCGAGCTGCAGCACGAGGAGGATTCACGTCAGTAGTCTCGATGCCTAATACGCATCCTCCTATTGATAATCCTATTTTAGTTCGTTATCTTCTCCTTCGAGCAAAAGAGATAGGACTGGTTAATATTTTTCCTGCCGGAGCGATAACTGTAGGCTTAGAAGGAAAAGAAATGGCAGAATATGGACTGTTGAAGGAAGCAGGGGTTATAGCTCTGAGTGATGACGGTCGGGGAGTACAGGATGCTCGCCTTCTCTATTTAGCTTTCCAGTATGCTCAATATTTTAATCTTCCTTTTATTCTTCATGAAGAAGATGAAAATTTATCTCGGGATGGAGAGATTAGCGAAGGTAAGGTAGCCACTCTCTCAGGAAAAAGAGCTATTCCCCGGGTGGCAGAAGAATCTCTAATGGCGCGAGATCTGGTTCTGGCTTATCGAACCGGTGCTTGAGTTCATTTTACTCATCTTTCTACCTCCCTGGAGGTTGAGCTTTTACGTTGGTTTCAGGAAAAAATGCCAGTTAGTGCCGATGTTACTCCTCATCATCTGCTTTTAATCGAGGATGATGTTTTAGGGTTGGGAACCGAAGCCAAAGTAAAGCCTCCCTTGCGTTCTTTAGAAGATCAAAAAGCACTGAAAGAAGGAATAAAGGAAGGAGTAATATCCATACTTGCTTCTGACCATGCTCCCCACCCTTCTGAAGATAAAAGTCGTAGTTTTAGCGAAGCTCCTTTCGGAATATCCAATCTGGAAATAACCGTTCCTCTTTATGCTAAAGCTTTAATAGAAGAAGGAATAATCAACTGGGTGGAGCTGTGGGAAAAACTGAGTTATAATCCGGCACTCTTTTTAGGGCTCGACAACAAAGGGATTCTGGAAGAAGGAAGAGATGCTGACATCACCATTGTGGATCCAGGAACCAGAAAAAGAGTCGAAGTTTCTAATTTTGAATCACAAGGGAAAAATTGTCCTTTCGAGAATTGGTCTTTACCGGGGTGGCCGGTTTACACTATAGTAGATGGTAGAATAGTAATGGCAGAAGGGAGCATCGTAGAAAGTGAATTTTGCTGACCGGGTGATAAAAAAGACGCAGGAGAAGGGACCTTTGGCTGTAGGCCTAGATCCTCACTTCCAGCTTCTACCTCCTTATCTGTGGGAGAAATGGGTAGAAAAAGAGGGAAAAACATGGGAAGCACTTTCTCATTGTGTTTTAGAGTTTAATTCTCTTATTTTGCAGGCTCTTTCTCCAGTAGTGGGATTTGCAAAAATTCAAGTAGCTTTTTATGAAGCTTTGGGAGTGCCGGGAATGGCGGTTTTGAAAAAGACCATTGAGGAAGCCCAGAAAAAGGATTTTATAGTAATTCTGGATGGGAAGAGGAATGACATCGCCAGCACTGCTACTTTTTATGCTCAAGGCTATCTTTCTCAATTAGAGGTAGGAAAAGATAGTTGTTTGCCCTCTTTCTGGGATGTTGATGCTATAACTGTTAATCCCTATTTAGGTGAAGACAGCTTGCAGCCCTTTTTTGAGGAAGCTAAAAAAGAAGACAAAGGAGTGTTTGTCTTGACTCGTACCACTAATCCTTCTGCACCCTTTATTCAGGATGTGGGAGAAGAAAAAGTCTTCATTCGCGTGGCCCGATTAGTGGAGAAGTGGGGAGAAGGAGTAAGGGGAGAGAGTGGATTTAGCTCTTTAGGAATAGTGGTAGGAGCCACTTATTCTGAAGACATGAGGTTTTTACGGGAAGAGTTCCCTTCTCTTTTATTTCTTGTGCCTGGGGTGGGAGCTCAGAGAGGAGATTTTTCTTCTCTTCGTTTTGCTTTTCGAGAAGATGGAGAGGGGGCGCTTGTAACTATTTCTCGAGATATAATTTTTTCTTATCTAAAAGAGAAGAGCAATGAAGGTTGGGGATTTGAAGAAAAAGCAAGGGATAGGGCTATATTTTACCAGGAAAAGTTGAGAGAAATTTTAAAATGAGTGAAGCCGTAATAGAAGAAAAGAAGTGCTGGGGAGAGCGATTTGTCCAGTTGAGGTTGAAAGAAGAGGAAATAGCCCGCTGTGCTCGACCAGGGCAGTTTGTCATGGTAAGGGTACAGGAGGGGTTTGACCCTTTATTGCGTCGTCCCTTGGCAGTTATGAAAGTGGAAGAAAGTAGTTTCTACCTTTTCTGGGAAATAGTAGGCAGGGGGACAAAAATTCTTTCTTCTTTGAATGTGGGAAGTAAATTAGAGGTATTAGGGCCTCTGGGTAGGGGATTCTCTCTTTCTCCCTCTCAGGCTTTGATTGTTGCAGGTGGAAGAGGAATAACTCCTCTTTACTTTTTGGCCTCCCATTTTAAGGAAAATAAAATTCCTTTTACTTTTTTCCTGGGGGTGAAAGATAAGGAGGAGCTGTTTATGGTTGATTTTTTGCAAGATTTTCCTGGTGCTTATTTTTGGAGTTGCGAGGAGCCGGTAGAGGGAGGTTTTTGCGGGACGGTGCTTTCTCTTTTTCATACCTGGCTTGAAGATAAATCTTTTTCTCCTGGAACTGGAGTTTATGCCTGCGGTCCAGAGGGAATGTTGAAAAATCTTTATAGAGAAGGAAAAACACAGAATTTCCCCTTAGAGGTTTCTTTAGAGACTTTTATGGGTTGTGGTTTTGGGGCATGTATGAGTTGTGCAGTAGAAAAGAGCAATGGTAAGGGTTATTTTCATGTCTGTAAAGATGGTCCCGTGTTTTTAGCTCAGGAATTGAAATGGTGAATCTGGCAGTAAGTCTGGGAAAATTAAATTTAAAAAATCCAGTGATTTTGGCCTCCGGTACCTGCGGCTATGGGAGAGAAATTTCCCCCTATCTGGATTTAAATAAAGTGGGGGCAATAACAGTGAAGGGTTTAAGTTATTACCCTTTTTCCGGGAATCCTCCTCCTCGATTACGAGAAGTATACGCTGGAGTCCTCAATTCCATTGGTTTAGAAAATAAAGGTGTTTATGACTTTATTCAGGAAGATCTTCCCTTTCTTTCTTCTTTTGATACTCGCCTTTTGGTTAACATCTGGGGAGAAACAGCAAACGAGTTTGTGCGGGTGGCACAAGAGTTAGACAGGTTTGAGAGAGTGGATGCACTGGAGCTTAATGTTTCCTGTCCTAATATGGAAAGAGGAGGAGCAGTTTTTTGTTCTGACTTGGAAATTCTAAAATCTATAGTAGGCGGAGTGAGAGATGCGACCCGAAAACCTCTGATTGTAAAATTGGGTCCTGAAGTAAAGGAATGGGGGAAAACTCTGGATATTCTAGAGAATGAGGGGGCGGATATCCTAAGTCTTACTAATTCTTTTCCTGCTCTTTTTGTAGATGTGGGAGAAATGGATTTTTTCTTTAAGCGAAAATTTGCTGGACTCTCTGGTCCAGCTATTAAACCTCTGGCTCTGAAAATGGTTTATGAGGTGGTAAACTATAGCTCTCTTCCGGTTATTGGAATGGGAGGAATTGTTAGTGCTGATGATGCTCTGGAGTTTCTCCTGGTAGGAGCGAAAGCGGTGGCTCTGGGAGTGGCCAATTTTGTGGATCCTGCTTCAGCTCTGTCTATTTTGGAGGGAATCGAACAGTACTTAGAAAGCAAAGGAATAGAAAGTTTAGAAGACTTAATCGGGAGGGTGAAATGATACAATGGAGAAAGAAGAAATATTAGAAATTTTTCGCGAGACGGGAGCTTTTCTGGAGGGGCATTTTCTTCTTACCTCTGGTTTGCACAGCCCTGTTTATATAGAGAAATTTAAGGTTTTGCAATTTCCTCGATATGTGGAGATTCTGGCCGGGGAAATAGCTCACCATTTTTCGGGAGAAAAAATAGACGTGGTAGCAGGACCAGCGGTAGGGGGGATAATTTTAGCTTATGAAGTAGCCCGTCAGTTAGGAGTAAGAATGGCTTTTACTGAGCGAGAAGAGGGAAAGATGGTTTTCCGTCGTGATTTTCAGCTGAAGAAAGGAGACCGGGTTTTAATTGTGGAGGATGTGGTAACCACTGGAGCCTCAGTAGAGGAAGTAATAAAGGCGGTGGAGGGAACCGAAGCCCAGATTGTGGGAATAGGAGTTTTAGTGAATCGCGGCACAAAGAAAATACCTTTCCCTTACCCTTTTTATCCTCTTTTGGAGATAGAAGCACAAACTTATTCTCCGGAAGAGTGTCCTCTGTGTCAGAAAAAAATTACCTTGCAAAAGAGAGGTAGCCGTTACCTCTCACAGGAGGAAAGTCGTGCCTGATTGGAAAGCTTTGTTAGATAATGAGTTTGACCTTTTCGAGCCTATCAATCTGGCTCAAAATTTGGTGCGTATTCCCAGTGTCTCGGGGGAAGGAGGCGAGGTAGAGCTTGCTCGTTTTATTGCCAATTACTTCATCGACCGCCAGATTAAGGTAGAATGGCAAGAAGTGGAAGAGGGAAGAGCAAACCTGATTGCTGAAATAGAAGGAATTTTAGGAGAAGGTCCTAACCTCCTTTTTAATGGTCATCTTGATACCGTTCCTCTGGGTAGTGGCTGGACTTATCCTCCTCTGGGAGGAGAAATTATAGAAAATCGGCTTTATGGGCGGGGAGCCTGTGATATGAAGGGAGCCTTAGCTTCTATGATGTATGCTGCTTATATAGTTTCTCTCTTTGCTCCCTCCCTCTATGGTAAGCTAAAATTAGTTTTTGTGGTGGATGAAGAAGGAAGCAATTTGGGGGTAAAGCACTGGATAAAGTCTTATAGAGAGAGGGAAGAGGTGATAGACTTTGCTCTGGTGGGTGAACCTACCGGTCTCAATATCAGTTTAGGCCATCGAGGGGTAGCGGCCTACCAGGTAAAAGTAAGGGGAAAATCATGTCATATGGGAATAGCCGAGCGAGGAGTAAACGCTATTTATCTTGCTTCTCAGGTGATACAATCTATAGAGAAAAAAAATCAAGAATTGAAAAAATTTGCCGATCCTGATCTGGGGAATCCCACTTTACACGTAGGTAGAATTCAAGGAGGGACATTTCCTAATGTAGTTCCTGATACTTGCGGTTTTGAGGTAGACGTACGCACCGTTCCTGATTTCCCTCTGGGGAGAATGGAAGAAACTCTGCAGGATATTTTGGACAGTGTTCAACAAGAAAAAGAGCTGAAATTCAACTACCAGATTGACCAATCTATTCCTTATCTTCCTCCGGTAAAAATTAGTAGAGACTTAGAAGGAGTTAAAATTCTCTCTCGCTCTATCAGCGATGTTCCTGGAGAAATACCCACATTTGCCCCTTTTCCCGCTTCCTGTGAAGCTTCTTTTCTGGTAGAAGCAGGAATACCTACTTTGATATTTGGACCGGGCAGAATTGAAGAAGCTCATACTGCCAACGAGTTTGTTTCTATTACCCAAATAGTGGCAGCTTCTCGCATTTATTCCCTTTTAGCTCTACGCTTTTTGGGAGGGGAATGAGCTTAAGGGTGGTTTTATTTTTCAAATATGGTAAAATGTCAGTGGAGAAGGAGAGTGGGAGAATTAATTTAATGTCAGAAGATGTAGATTCCCCGAGTAACAGGCGCCAGAGAGCGCTTGCTGCTTGGTCTGTTTTTTATACTGTCCAGATCATGCTTTCTTTTTATAGAGCCTGCTTAAAGGAGCTTCGTTCGCTGTTTCTTCTCACTTCCGGGAGGTTGTATTACATCTTATGGGATATTTAGCTACTATTCTTCTCATTTTGCTTTTAATTTCTATCAACGCCTTTTTCGCTGCTTCAGAAATTGCTTTGATTTCTACTCGTCGGGTGAAATTGAAGCTGATGAAAGAAGATTCCCAAGAGTTAGAAGCTATTCAGCACCTCCTAGAGAGGCCTAATGAATTTTTAGCTACCATTCAGATTTGTATAACTTTAGCTGGTTTTTTTGCCAGCGCTACCGGGGCGGTTTCTCTTTCTCGAGAATTAGGTAGAAAACTGGAAAGTACCTCGCTACCGATATTGGGAACTCTGGGAGAGGAGCTGGCGGTTATTTTAGTTACTTTTGTAATTTCTTACCTGAATTTAGTTCTGGGAGAATTGGTTCCCAAGAGAATGGCTTTAGCTAATCCAGAGAAATTTGCTCTTCGGATAGCTCGACCCATAGTTTTCTTGTCTCGAGTGTTTAAGCCTCTGGTAACCCTTCTTTCTGCTTCTACTGATTTTATATCCCGTATTCTGGGAATTCCTCAGGAGTCAGTATATTCAGTTACTGATGAAGAACTGAAATTGTTCATTGCTGAACAAAGAACTTTGCCACCTGATGAGAGAAGATTAATTAACGAAGTTTTTGACTTTGGAGATACTTTAGCCTATGAAGTGATGACTCCTCGCACCGATATGGTATGCATAGAGGATAATGCTACTATAAAAGATGCCTTAGAGCTTTCCTTGCAGAGCCATTTTTCTCGTCTTCCAGTTTACCAGGGTGATTTAGATAATATCATAGGGTTTGTGCATATTAAAGATATTTTGCCCCATTTGAGTAAAGGAGATATGAATAAGCCGGTAAGAGAGATAATGCGTCCCATCCATTTTGTTCCTCTTACCAAAAGAGCCATGGAGCTCTTGAAGGAGTTGCAACAGAAGAGAATTAACATGGCTATTGTTCTGGATGAATATGGAGGTACAGCAGGATTAGTTACCATTGAAGATCTTTTAGAAGAATTGGTGGGAGAAATAAGAGACGAGCATGACCGGGAAACTGCTCCTTATCGGAAGATCGGGGATGATGAGTATCTGGTAGATGCTTCCCTGCCCATTGAGAGCCTCAATGAACTTTTGGGTTTATCGCTTCCTGAGAGCGAAGAGTTTGAGTCGGTAGGAGGCTTGATTATGGAACTTTTGGGGAAAGTTCCCGAGGAAGGAGAAATGGTAGAAGTGGATGATTATCAGCTAAAAGTGGAAAGAATGAAAGGGAAAAGGATCCTCACCCTGCGTCTGTGGGTGAAAAAGAAAGGAGAGGAAGAAAATGGGGAAGCTAATTATAGCTCATGATTTAGGAACTACCGGTAACAAAGCTACTCTTTTTAGCGAAGAAGGAGAAAAAATAGCCAGTGAGTTTTTTGGGTATGATACTTATTTTCCTGATGCTCTTTCAGTAGAACAGAATGCAGAAGACTATTGGGAGGCGGTGGTTTGTTCTACTCGCCGGTTACTGGAAAAAGGAAAAGTAAAAAAGGAAGATATTGGAGTTATTTCTTTTTCTGGACAAATGATGGGAGCATTACCGGTGGATAAAAATGGTCAACCTCTCTATCGTATTCTTATCTGGGCAGATAGGAGAGGAGTAGAAGAAGTAGAATGGATAAAAGAAAGGATAGGGGAGGACCGGATTTATCAATTGACCGGCCATCGTCTCAGTGCTAACTATTCCCTGGCAAAAATTCTCTGGTTTCGTAATCACTTACCAGAAATTTATAATAAGGCCCATAAGTTTCTTTTAGCTAAAGATTTTGTGGTTTTTAGGTTGACCGGTCAGTGGGCAACCGACTTTTCCGATGCTTCAGGAACCAATCTTTTTGATCTGGCTCGGGAAACCTGGTCAGAGGAGATACTGGAGAAAGTAAACATAGAAGAGGATAAGCTTCCTCCTCTCTATCCTTCTACAATGGTGGTGGGAGAAGTTACTAAGGAAGCGGGCGAAGAATGCGGACTTTTACCTGGAACTCCGGTGGTCATTGGGGGAGGAGACGGTCCTTGCGCTGCTTGCGGGGCGGGGGTAGTGGGAGAAGGAGAAGCCTATCTTTATCTTGGTTCTTCTTCCTGGATTGCTTTTGCCTCTTCTCAACCTTTTTATGACCCGGAGAAAAGGACTTTCACCTTTCATCATTTAGAAAAAGGTCTTTTTATGCCCACAGGCACTATGCAATCGGCTGGTGGATCATATCAGTGGTGTCGAGATGCGCTTTGCGAGAGGGAAAAAATTCTGGCTCAAGAGCTGGGAGTAAGTGCTTATCAATTGATGGATTTAGAGGCCAGCAAGGTCCCTCCTGGGTGCGATGGTTTACTTTTTCTCCCTTATCTTTTAGGTGAGAGAGCTCCATGGTGGAATCCTCATGCTCGAGGAGCATTCATAGGCTTAACCCCCTCTCATAATAAACCCTACCTTATTCGATCGGTTCTCGAAGGCGTCAGTCTTAATCTTCGGATAATACTTGATGCTTTTCGAGAACAAGGACTCTGTCCTGACGCTTTGCGCCTCATCGGCGGAGGAGCAAAGGGAGATTTTTGGTCTAACCTTTTGGCTCAAGTTCTGGGAGTAGAAATTTTGCGTCCTCGATATCTGGAGGAGGCTACTTCCTTAGGGGCGGCTATTGCTGGGGGAGTGGGAGTGGGGATATTTAAGGGATTAGAAGTGGCAAAGGAATTGATAGAGATAGAAGACCATTTTTCGCCTCGGGCGGAAACAGTGGAGACCTACAATCGTTTGTACCCCATATTTAAAAAAGCTTATTTTTCTCTTCTTCCAGTGTTTGATGATTTGAGTTCCTTTTAAGGAATGAATTTTTGGAGAAGAACTTTTTCCCCTCCCCTTGCTTTTGTTATTACTTGAGCACTACCCTGGTAAGCAGCAATCTCTAAATACCCTGAGCTATCGGGGTGGACGAAAAGCTCTCCCTGGGAAACTGCAGCGTAGGGAAGTTGATAAGTAGCTATAAATTTTTTATTCTCTATCTGGATAATCAACTTTTCTCCCTCTTTTATTTCTATCTCCTGGAGATAATCTCTGGGAAGATTGGTTTCTAGATTGCCAAAGCGGTCGGTATAAGCTATCTCGCCTTGCAAGCTGTGATTTTTAATCTCGGGTTTCTGGTAGGGTAAAAAAGTCAAATCTTTGAGATCCACGGGAGAGCCCAGCTTATCAATCGGTATTCCTCTGGATAAGTGAGCGGCACAGGGGGCAAATATGTCTCTTCCATGGAAAGTAGAGGAGGGAAGAGGGTGGTAAAAATATTGAGGATGGTTTAACTCTATTATTCTTACCACCTTTTCATTTTCAGCTATTAAGGTGAAAAGACCATTATCAGGGCCCACAAAAGTATAGCCTTTTTCCAGTTGCAGAGCTAAAGCTTTTCTTTCTGTTCCTACTCCATAGTCTACCACGGCTAAAAATATGCTTTCCGATGGAAAATCGAGAAACGCCCGGAAGAGCACATACATTGCTTCTCGAACGTTAAAAACTTCCACTTCATGAGTCAGGTCAATGATTTCCACCTGAGGATTTATCTTTTTAATTACCGCTTTGGTTACTCCTACATAATAACTTTTATGTCCCCAGTCAGTTAAAAAAGCTATGTAAGGCATGATTTACCGATAAAAATAATTTTATTCTTTTTCAGGCTATCCAGAGTTTTATAAATGAGGAGAAGAGAGGTAAAAGTTGATCCTCTTCTCGCTGCCCCAACACTGACTGCTTCCAAACTCACTGCTAAAGTCCTCCTTTTTTTAGCTTTAAGATGGAGGGTTCCTTCGTTCATTATTTTTCCAAAAAACTGATTAAAGTCTTTGAGTGGTGGGGAAAACCTTTCTTTTATATCACGCATCCCTTCTTGGTTCTCTTTAAAGGATTCTTGTGGACTGGTAATTAACCCCTTCACTTCACTATAACTTGGTTAACCAGCTTTCATAATCTGGTTCTTCTCCTTTCGCCGCCCGGAAAAAGACTTCTTGCAGGAGACGAGTTATCTCTCCTCGTTTTCCTGTGCCAATTGTTCTTCCATCTACTTCTATGATGGGAGTAATTTCCGCTGCTGTTCCAGTAAAGAAAGCTTCATCTGCGAGATAAAGGTCATCTCGAGTGCAGAGAGTTTCTTTCACTTCCATGCCCAGTTTACGGGCGATTTTTATTACCGTATCCCGGGTAATACCTAAAAGAATGGAGTAAGGGTGAGGGGTAAAAATTACTCCATCTTTCACATAAAATATGTTCTCTCCGCTCCCTTCAGAAACAAAGCCATTGATATCTAATAAAATTGCTTCGTCATAGCCTAAATCTTTTGCTTCTACTTTGGCTAAACTTGAGTTTAGATAATTGGCACTGGTTTTAGCTCGGGGAGAACCAGAATTAACGTAAGTCCTGGTGTAAGAGGATATTTTGGCTCGAATGCCTTCTTTAATTCCCTTTTCTCCCATGTAAGCTCCCCAGCGCCATACTGCTATTACGCAATCGACACCACAAGATGAAGGGTCTATCCCCATTTCTCCATACCCCCGGAAGACGATCGGTCTTATATAACATTCCTCTACTTTGTTAGCTTTAATGGTGTCTATTATCCCTTTTTCCAGTTCTTCCGGAGAATAAGGAATAGCCATACGCACGATATGGGCTGAGTCATAAAGCCTTTTCAGGTGGTCCTGTAGACGGAATACTGCAGGACCACTATTGGTTTTGTAACAGCGGATTCCTTCAAAAATGGCTGTTCCGTAGTGCAGAGCATGGGTTAAGACGTGAACTTTAGCTTCCTTCCAGGGTACCAAATCACCGTTTATCCAGATTTTTTCTAATTCTTGCATTTCAACGCTCCTTATCTTATATTGCATTCCTTATATTCTATTAGATGAAGGCAAATTTGCCAATGCAGGGGAAAGAAAATTAGGACGGAGAAAATATTTTTTCTTCCCACCGTACTAAAAACTTTCCCAAATAGCCTATCAATAAACCAGTGGGAAGAGAAAAAAGGACGAGGAAAGGAAGGTAGTAAAAAATACTCTGGCTTTTCATATAAAAATATGCTATTGCTAACTGTCCCAAATTATGAGAAAGTGCTCCCACAATGCTGACTACCAAAAGAGAAAATCCCTTTTTTTGAGAGAGAAACATGCCTCCTAAGCTGGCTAATCCTCCTCCTAAGCTTAAGAAAAAGCCTACTCCTAAGTTGCCACTTAAGATATTGCCCAGCACGATGCGCAATATAGCTACCTCTATGGCTTCTATCCAATTTCCCCTCCATAAAATTGTCAAAGTTACCACATTGGCCAAACCTAATTTTGCTCCCGGCAGGAAAAAAGAAGGAAGCATACCCTCTAATATGTGTAACACTATGCCCAGTGAAACTAAAATCCCTAGACGAGCTGTGTTAGCCGCATTTATGTTTGTTTTCACGGAGATATTATATAGCATAGTTATGGTTAACTGCAAAAGCCGTTGTAATGTCGATAGTATCAATCTATTGGAGGGGTATTTTTTTGTTTTTCCTCTATTATTAGTTTTTAATCTTTTTCCATTCAGTATAGAGTTACTGCCAACTTCCTATGTCAATGCTCTTTAGTTAAATTTTTGTTTTTTTCTTAAAACAGCATATACAATCTTAACATACTGTCTAGCCAGGCATAAAAGAGCTTTTCGATGAGTTTTTCCTTCCCTCCTTTTCTTTTCATAATAGC